>JAEYWB010000521.1 GCA_023429275.1 Planctomycetota bacterium | reverse complement strand
GTCCAGACGACGTCGAGCGACATCACGCCGTTCCCCGCCCGGGGGACAGCCAGTTCTCCGTGGCATGGCCTTCCAGTCCGCACGAGTGCTGCCGAGCCAGCCTCCCCGGGCCGGCGACCGACGTCGTCGAAGACCGCAACGGCAGCGAAAGCTCTCGATCAGCCGTCTGAACCTGCCCCTTGGCTGGCGTTCGGCAAGTTTTGCCGCTCGGCGACTCGCCTGGGAGACTGAGGGGCGATCGCGACCGCTCCCTCTTCACCGGATTGCGCCCTGCGCGGTATCAAACGGGCTCATCTGGTCCAGCAATCCCCGGAGGGAGCCATGCCGAGTCTTCGAGTTTTGGTGCTCGCCGCGTTCGTCCTCGCCAGCGGCTGCAGCACTCTGGCGAGCGTCAGTCCGTGGGGAGTTCCGCCACAGTCGGAACCGGCCTCTTCCAATTGACCCGTCCTCTTGCCGTCCAGCCTCTCTCCCCGCGCCGCGAGTTCCCCATGTCCGCCCCGCGCCGATCGCGTCCAGTTCGTTTGACGCTTTCGCTGCTCGTCGTCGCTCCGCTCGCCCTGACCTCGGCGGGCTGTGAGCTCGACCGGTCATTCTTCCACATGGACAGCAACTCGCCGTCGCCGTTCTTCGGGTTCGATCTCGTCCCCCGCCGCCGCTCGAGCGCGTCCCTCACTCCCCCATCCGGACCGAGCGAGTTCCAGCTCGCCGGGGGAGTCGAAGTCGATGATTCGCACACCGCAATCCGAGTGAAGTAGCACCGAACAGGGCCATTTCCAGGCGACACTCATTCACCGTCGGCTTCCGCCAATCAGCCAGCACGCGTTCGCGTCCGGTTCCGTCGACAGGGCCCCGATCTTGCCAGTTGAGAGGATCCGGCCGGGATCCATCGTTCGCGGCGCGGTCAACCGGCATGAGAGCCGGATGCGGACGCACGCCGGCTGATTCTCAGGCCGCTTCTCAGGAGAATCGCGGACGTGGGGCTCCGGACGGATAACGGCCCTTTCGATCGGACCGGCCCAGGACCACTCGAGCAGGGACTCGTTTGCGGGTCTGCTCCGGGCTCTTGCCGCCCGTTTCTGTCGGAGCTACCGCAGTCTCTTTCCTCTCGCCGGCCGGCTCGACGGCCTGCCGCGAAGTCGACCCGGTTGCTATCGGTGCCGTCCCGTCGACCTCCGGGAGCGTGACGCTCTCGATCGAACGCGACAGTTCGAACCGCTGCCTCGCCGCCGCGGCCGCCTCCGCCGGACACTCGGGATAGAGCGTCACCTCTCCGCCGACCAAGCAGGCGGCCGGCCGGCCATTCCAGTACAGGACCTTGTTCCCCGCCGTGCTCGGCACCCTGGGATGCGACGTCAGGATCCCAATCAGATTGAGCGGGTCCGCTCCCGAGACCGTCACTCCCATCGGCTGTCGCTGGTCGCCGCTCACCTTGCCATCCTTGAGGTCGCGGAGCGCTCGCACGGTGTCCGGCAGGGCGAACTGCTCCCCGCCGACCCCCTGGATGAACCGGCCGCCGCGGATCTCGCCACGGGCCTCAAGCCGGCGGTAGTGCTGGACCAGTTCCCACCACGCGGGGGCCCCCTGTTCGCGGACGAGAAGGTCCTTGAACATCACCCCCCAGCGACGCAGGAGCTGCCAGCCCCATTCCTCGATCGTCTTCCGGCGCTGTTCCCGGACCTCGGGCGGCTCGACCTTCGGGGCCGGCGCCATCCCGGCCGCAACGTCGCCTCGTGGCGGAATGATCGTCCACCGTCCCGCGGACGAGGAGCGGCGATGCCGCACGACCTTGGGGCCGGAGCGGCTCGCCCCCTGGTCTGAGCCTCCCTCGCGGATCAGGGACCGGAGTCCTGAGAAGCCGTCCGATGTCAGGATGCCGCGGGCGACAAGCTCGCCGAGGACGTCGTCGAGCTGGGTCGGAAGCATCCGGGTCTCGACGAGGAGGTCGGTCGCGAACGTCGCCCCCTTCTGTCGCAACAGGTCGAGTGTCTCCCGGGCCGGAGAGCTGAGGGTCGCGTGGTCGCAATCGGCCGCGGTCGACATCAGCCAGGGGAGATCTTCCCGGACGAAGAGCGAGATCGGCGCGACGCGGGTGAGACTCGCCATCGGCCGGGACTTCTCCGGGTCGCGGCCGGGGGGATGCAGCCGTCCCCAGCCGACTTCACCCGCCAGGCAGAGCTCGTCGAGCCATTCCCGCTTGTACCCCTCGATCCGCAGCGGAAGGAGATCCCGCTCCCAGGCGACCGCGGGTATGTCGAGTCCCTGAAGCTGGACGATGGCGTCGAAAGTTCCGGTCGATTCCGTCCGGCGGCGACCGGGAACGACCGCCTGGTGCTGAAACAGGAACCGCATGAAGGTGGCGACATCGACCGGGTCGATCTCGCGTCGCAGCCCGGCCACGGTGAGCCGGTTAATACGGGTCAGGAGCCGCCGGTGACACCATTCGGCGTCGAGCGACCGGGGATCGCTCTGCTGGGCATGGACTGAGCCGTTCCGGAACTGTCCCCGGAGGACGATCCCTTCCCCCTCGAGGGCTTCCAGGCAGGCGAAGACTTCGTTCTCGGCAAGCCCCGTGGCACTTGCGAGTTCGGCCGCCGTCACCGGTCCCGAGACCTCGACCGCTCCGCGAACGAGGGTGACGCGGGCCTCCACGTCGGTCCACTCGCGGCGAAGCGCCTCGGGGACTGTCAGTTTCGGTGTCGAC
This sequence comes from Planctomycetota bacterium, assembly GCA_023429275.1. Classification (GTDB taxonomy): domain Bacteria; phylum Planctomycetota; class Planctomycetia; order Planctomycetales; family Planctomycetaceae; genus Planctomyces_A. Next base: position 2,699 of record JAEYWB010000521.1, on the reverse strand, counting down.
GAGACGGTCGGAAAGAGGGCCGCGAAGACAGGCCATCGCTCCGCACAGACCCAGCCGGAGAGGCCCGTGGGGAGCGTCACCAGGCCGGCCCGCCGATCAGCCGTCAATGCTTCGAACATCGGCAGCCAGGCCGGATCGGCCACGAGATGCGGCGGGGCGTCGTCGAGCCGCGTCGCATCGAGCCGCGGCAGGAAGATCCGGCTCTGCAGGACATCGTGGAGATCGTCGGCGTTACGGACGTTCGGCTGCGCCTCCGCCACAACCTGCGCGATCGCCGCAGGATCGAGCCTCCCGAGGTCCCGCGAGCTCTCGACCGAGACCGACCGGCGGGTCTGCGCCGTCCGGGCCCGGCGTTCCTGGACTTCGCCCCCGTCGAGGAAGGCGTACGGATTCGAGTTCAGCAGCTCGTACGCGAAGGGAGAGGGTTCGCGCGTGTCCCGGGCGATGAATCTGATTTCATTCCGCTCGACGCGCCGCAGCACGTCGAGGAAGCCGTTGAGGTCAAGCGCTTCGTGAAGGCAGTCGTGCATCGACTGCTGGACGAGCGGGTGGTCGGGGATCTCGTGATCGCCGACGATGTTTTCCTGGCAACCGGTCAGCTTGGGGAAGACGGCCGTGAGAAGGTCCTCCGACCGGAACCGCTGCAGGGCAGGGGGGACCTTCTTCCCGTTCCGCATCCGGGCGACCTGCAGGGCCCGGGTGGCATTCCACCGCCAGCGAAGCTGGAACATCGGGACCGCGAGGATCGCCTGCTCGAGAAGGTTCTGGGCGTTGTCCTCCCGGAGCATCGGGAAAAGGCTTTCGATCGGAAAGCTGTGCTGCGGGCCGAGCGAGAGGATGAAGCCGTCGTCGTCGGCGGTCGCCTGGAGCTCGAAGTCGAACGAGCGACAGAACCGCTTCCGCATCGCGAGCCCCCAGGCGCGGTTGATCCGACTCCCGAAGGGAGCGTGGACGACGAGCTGCATTCCGCCGGATTCGTCGAAGAACCGCTCAAAGAGGATGCGGGTTTGAGTCGGCACCAGACCGAGCGCGGCTTGCCCCGCGGCGATATAGGTGACGACCTGGACTGCCGCGAAGGGAGCACAGCCGGTCTCTTCGACGAGCCATTCGACCACCTTGGCAGGGGGGGACCAGAGTTCGTCGTCGTCGCCCGACGCGAGCGGCTGGCCGCTCTCCCGCAGTCGCTGCTCGATCGTTTCCCGCAGCTTCGAGACTTCTTCCGAGAGCTCGATCGTCCGCCCGGGGGCCTCGCCCCGCCAGAAGGGGATCGTCGGAGGCGCTCCGTTGGCGTCGCCGACGAGCAGGTCGTTCCCGCGGAGTCCGAGAATCCTCCAGGATGTGTTCCCGAGCAGGAAGATGTCTCCCGCGGAGCTCTCGACGGCGAACTCCTCGTCGACGGAGCCGACGACAGTCTGCCCTTCGTCGAGGACCACCCGGAACGTGTCGACCTCGGCAATTGCGCCGCCGTTGCTGATGGCGGTCATCCGCGAGCCACCGCGGGACCGCAGGCGGCGGTTCACCTGGTCATGATGGAGGAGCGTCGTCCCCCGTCCGGCACCGGTCGTGAGTCCTTCGCTGAGAAAGGTCAGGATGCGGTCGAAACGCTCCCGCGCGAGATTTCGATAGGGATACGCCCGGCGGATGAGCTGGAAGAGGTCGTCCGTCCCCCACTCGGCAGCGGCCACCTCGGCGACAATCTGCTGGGCGAGAACGTCGGCCGGCTCTTCGGGGATCGGAATCTGGTCGAGACGTCCGGCCCGGATCGCACGGACGAGGGCCATGCATTCGAGCAGCTCGTCCCGCGTCAGCGCGAAGATCCGTCCCTTCGGGACGAGCCCGAGGGCGTGTCCCGACCGTCCGATCCGCTGAAGAAACGTCGCGATCGATCGGGACGAGCCGAGCTGGATGACGAGGTCGATGTAGCCGACGTCGATCCCCAGCTCGAGTGAGGCGGTGGCGACGACCGCCTTGAGTTCGCCCGACTTCAGCTTCTGTTCCGTAGCGAGCCGGATGTCCGCCGCGAGGGAGCCGTGGTGGCTGCCGACCGCCTCTTCGCCGAGGAGCTGTGTCAGCTGGAACGTGACCCGCTCGGCCATGCGGCGGGTGTTGACGAAGATCAGCGTGCTGCGGTGGGAGTTGATGAGGTCGATGATCCGGCCGTTGACTTCTCCCCAGTGCTCCTGGGTGCAGACGGCTCCGAGCTCGGAGGTCGGGGTCTCGATCGCCAGGTCGAGGTCGCGCTGGTGTCCGACGTCGACGATCGAACAGGACTCGGGGATTCCGACTTCCTCCTCGTTTGTCGATGGAAACCCGGTGAGGAACTCGGCGACCCGCTCGATCGGCTTCTGGGTCGCGGAGAGGCCGATCCTCTGGAGCGGACGGTTCGTCAGCGCGGCGAGCCTCTCGATCGACAGGGCCATGTGCGAACCGCGCTTGTCGCGGACGAGGGCATGGATCTCGTCGACGATCAGCGTGTCGACCGAGCGAAGCACTTCGCGGCTCCGCTCACTCGTGAGCATGAGGTAGAGCGATTCGGGGGTCGTGACGAGGATCTGCGGCGGATTCTTGACGATCGCCGCCCGGCGATGCGCGGGGGTGTCGCCGGTCCGCAGGCCGACGCGGATTTTCGGGAGATCGAGCCCCTGCGCGGCCGCCTCCTCGTAGATCTCCGCCAGGGGAGTCTCGAGGTTCTTCTGCAT
>JAEYWB010000409.1 GCA_023429275.1 Planctomycetota bacterium | reverse complement strand
GGCGTGGTACATGGCCTCGCAACTCTTCCAGTACGACGGTCGCCGCCGATGGATCGAGATCTCGGAGCGGTCCGGTCCTTATTTTGAGAAACGGTATCTCGGCCGGGCGGTGGCCACCGGCGATTTTGACGATGATGGTCGGCCCGACCTGGCTGTCGTCAATCAGAACGATCCCCTTGTGCTCCTGCGGAACGAGTCGCAACAGGGACATCGGCTCCAGATCGATCTCCAGGGGACAAATGGCCCCCGCGATGCCGTCGGGGCCCGGGTAGAAGTCCGGTGCGGCGAGACCGTGCTGGTCCAGCACCTCGCTGGCGGGACGAGCTATTGCGCATCGCATCAGCCCCGCCTGTTCTTCGGGCTTGGACAGCAGACGGGGAACTGCCGGATCTCCGTGACCTGGCCGGGGACCGCCGAATCCGACGTGTACGAGTCGGAAGCGGATCGACGGCTTGTTCTCAGGGAAGGACTCGTCGGGCCGGCTTCCAGTACATTGATCATGACCCCTGCGGAGCCAAGTTCCCCTGTCCCGAACTGACACGATGGCCGGATCGCCTACCAAGTGGATTCTTGTCGGTGTTGTCTTCGTGCTGGCCTCCGGCGCCGGCTGGATCCTGGGGCGCCATTACGGCCGTGCAACGCCAGATCCCCGACATCAGCAGGAATCAGAAGGACTGCCGACATTGACTTCCCGGCCAGTGCGCCGCCCGTCCCCTCCCGCCGATCAGCCATCAGATTTCCTGGGGAGTGAGCGATGTGCCGAGTGTCACGCGGAGATTGCGGACCGGTACAGGCTCCACCCGATGTCCCGTTCCTTCAGCCGCGTCGAGCACGGACTGGTCCCTGGCACAACGCCGTCCGCGCGGTTTGAGTCCGGGCCGCACTCGTTCGGAGTCGAGGTGCGCGACGGCCAGCAGTGGCATAGCGTCCAAAGGCCGAGGGAGTGGAGCGAACCGCTGTATGAGTTTGCCGAGCCGGTTCACTTTGCGATCGGCTCGGGCCAGCGGGGGCGGTCATTCGCCACGCGCCGGGGAAGCCGGTTATTTCAGTCTCCCGTCACCTGGTATACCGGCGGAGGATGGGACCTCTCGCCCGGCTACGAGCATGAGTCGCGGGTCCCGCCGTTTGAGCGGAAGATCGGCACCGGTTGCCTGCAGTGTCATGTCGGCAAGGTGGAGGAACTGCCGGGACGGGCGGATGAGTTCACCGAGCGGGTCTGCGTCGAGGCGTCGATCGGCTGCGAGCGCTGTCACGGTCCCGGCCGTGCGCATGTCGACTACCACGAGGGCAAATCGGGCGCGAAGGACTCGACCGACGGTTCCCGGACAAGGGTGCTCGGTGATCCGATCGTCCATCTCGCCCGGCTGGAGGCCGGTGCCCGCGACGCGGTCTGCTACCAATGCCATCTGACGGGGGCCGAGCGGGTCGTCCGTTTCGGACGTCGCGAGACGGACTTCCGCCCTGGCGATTTCTTCGAGGAGATCTGGGTTGCATTCATTCACGACGCGCGGGGCGCGGGGGAGTCCGCCGATGCGGTGAGCCAGGTCGAGCAGATGGAAGCGAGCGTCTGTTTTCAGAAGAGCTCCGGCCGGCTCGGCTGCACCTCCTGTCACGATCCGCATTCCGTTCCCGACCCCGCATCGCGCGTCGCTTTCTTCCGCGACCGCTGTCTCACCTGTCATCAGGAAGGAGACGGTTGCTCTGAGTCACTCGAAGTGCGGAAGGCCCGGTCCTCGGCCGATTCCTGCGTCGAGTGCCACATGCCGACGGGGGCGGTGAGCGACGTCGCCCACACATCTCAGACGGACCACCGCATCCTGAGGCGTCCGGCGTCCGGCGGGGCCGGTCAGCCCGACCCGCGGTTTCACCTGTTCCGCAACGTTTCCTCGCGACTGCCCCAGGAAGAGATCGACCGTGCACAGGGACTGCTCATGGCGGAGTACGGACGACGGTACAACGATCGGATTCTCGCCGCCCGGGCGGTTCACATACTCGATGATCTGCGGCCCGTGTTTCCGGACGATCCACAGCTCGCCCTGCAGCTTGGCCTGACGGAGGAACTGCTGCGCACCTCCCCAGACGCCGAGACCGATCTGGAGACGGCGGTGCGACTCGCTCCTGGCGATGCCGAAATCCGCAGGCAGTTCGCGATCTGGCTTCATAAGCAGGGGCGTTATCAGGAGGCGGCCGAGCGGATGCGCGAGCTGTTCGTCGACGTGCCGGATGACACCGACATCGGAGGTCGGCTCGTTCACTCTCTCGGAATGCTCGGCCGGACCGCGGAGGGAATCGAGCTCGCCGAGCGGCTTCTCAAGCGGTTTCCCTACGACTGGCAGGTCACCGCGTGGCTTGCCCGGGCTTATCTGCGGGATGGTGAGAGGGGAGCTGGCGACGAAACCCGCGTCAGGGAGAGGGCCCGCACGCTTCAGAAGCGAGCCGAACTGCTGAAGCCCGCCTCTGTCGAGAGTCCCTAGCGTCCGGTCGCGACGCGCTTCAGAGACGTCCTCGAAGCGCGGTCGCGAGACCGACGTCTCCACACGCGGTCATGTGGGCGAGGACCCGCTGCATGAGCCGCTCATCCGCATCGGCGGCGGTCTGAAGCGCCGCAACATCCCGGGCCAGCTGTTTCCCCTGGAGCGCCAGCGCCGACTCACGGCTCGCATCCTCCCGGCGGCCGAGGAGACGCAGCACTCCTCCGAGCTGCTGCCGGCTTTTCCAGTCCAGCGGGTGGATTGCGAGCGCTTTGCGGTAATGGCGTTCGGCTTCCTGGCTCTTTCGATCGAGCTCCAGCAACCAGCCGCGGAAACGCCAGAACCGCGGGTCGGCGTCGACGTTGCGGGCGTCCTTGAGAAGGCGGCGGACTTCGTCCTTGTCCCCCTCGGCCATCGCGAACTCCAGAAGGCAGGCCAGGATCTCAGTATTGTGCGGGAACTCCTTATGGCATCGGTTCAGTCGCGCGCGGCCGCTCGGAAGGAGTTCCGGGTCCGGGAAGAACGTCGATGAGGTGCGCGGCCGCGCCATGGCGACATAAACCGCCAGGGCCGCTTCGAGGAACTCGACCCCTGGGGTTTCCTGTGTCCATTCCAGCATCCGGACGGCGCCATCCGAGAACTGCACGTCTCCGCAGGTCATGGCGTAGACGTAGGCTTCGGCGGGCTCACGCTGCAGGAGTGCGGCCTGCCGGATCGTGTTCATCATCTCCGTCTGCCGCAACGTCATCGCATAAAGGTAGATCAGCCGCTGCCACGCCTGCGCGGACAGGCGATCGACGCTGAGCACCTCTTTCCAGACCTGCTCGGCAGCGGGAACGTCGTGGACCTCGGAGAGAAGCAGGTCCGCGCGGGCGAGCGCGTACTGGACAAAGTCCGGCGACTCACGGGGGATGTGCCCAAGGGCCTCCGCCGTACCGCGAAAGTCACCCAGGCGTCGCCTCGCTTCGGCACGTGCGATCCACGCCGCGGCCTCGTCCGGGACCGCGTCGGTCCATTGCCGGCTGACGGCATCGAGCTCATTCCAGTCTTCCCGGGTGGTCGCCGCCTGAGCCTGCTCCCGCAGATTCCTCACACGGGCCGCCGAGCCAAGTGCGTAGCCGGTTCCCAGAAGCGCGAGGGATGCGATGCCCACAAAAAGTCGCTGACGCATCGACCAGCTCGCCATGAAGTCCTTGCCAGGAGATACGCTCGACCGGAATGGATGCCCTTCCGAAAACTCTACCGCCGCGCCTTGGGAATCGCCAACTCGTTCCCGTCCGGGACGGCGACCGGTGCGCTCTGAAAGTCCCGCCCGGTTCCAGTGAAGCCCGGGCAATTGATCAGAAATCGAAGACGCAGGGGCGCGGCACAATCGCCCTTCAAAAGAAACAGGGACTCACAGCGGATTCGCCGTGAGTCCCCGGTGTTCATCGAATGCCCACGACAGGACTTGAACCTGTACGTCTTTTGGACACTAGCTCCTGAAGCTAGCGCGTCTGCCAATTCCGCCACGTGGGCTGTGCTCGGGAGGAACGTCGAATCCTACTGCCGCGAAGCGGTTTTTCAAGCGACTTGTGCCGGCCCTTCTCCCCGGTGTATCACTTGGTCTTGATTCATCTTCTGATCGCCGATGCGCTCCCGGGAGACCTGACGCCCATGTTGCTGCCCTCGCCGTTGCCCTTCCTCCGCGGAACTTTGCTCGGACTCACCCTGATCAGTTGCGGCGCCGCGGGGTCTGCCGCCGCCGAGACACCCGTTCAATGGGAGCGGGTTCAGCTCGACGCCCGGTTCCGCTCCGAGGGGGTCGCCGTCGGAGACCTCAACAAGGATGGCAAGCAGGACATCGTCGCCGGCGACTACTGGTACGAAGCCCCCACCTGGACGAAGCACGAGATCCGCCCCCCCGGCGATTACTGGGCGGGACAGGGCTACAGCAACAGCTTCTGCAACTGGACGCATGACATCAACGGCGATGGATGGCTCGATGTCGTGATCGTCGGGTTCCCGGGCGAGCCGTTCCACTGGTACGAGAATCCCAAGGGGGCTGCGGGGGAGGGGCCTGGGCACTGGAAGCAGCACCTCATCTGGCACAGCATCTGTAACGAATCGCCGCAGTTCGCCGACCTGACGGGAGATGGACAGCCGGAATTCGTCCTCGGTTCGCAGCCCGAGCAGCAGATGGGCTACCTCGAGATCCCCAAGGGGGACGCGGTCTACCGGAAATGGTCATTCACCCCGATCAGCCTTCCCGGCGATCCGGCCAAGAACGGGACGTTCAAGTACTACCACGGCATCGGCGTCACGGACCTGAACGGCGACGGGCGGAAGGACGTCGTCATTCCGCACGGCTGGTGGGAACAGCCCGCCGCGCTGGAAGCGAAGCCCTGGACGTTCCGCGAGCACCGGCTGGCGGTGAAGGCTGACGGCGGACCGCTGACCGGGGCGGACATCCATGCCGAGGATCTCGACCTCGACGGAGACCGCGACCTGATCATGAGCTCAGCTCACCAGTTCGGGCTGTGGTGGTTCGAGAACGGTGAGAAGCAGGGGAAGCCGGGGATGACCGGCCACACGGTCAACGAACTGTTCTCGCAGACTCATGCGCTGCTGTTCGTCGACGTCAACGGAGACGGGAAGCAGGATCTCGTGACAGGCAAGCGGTACTACGCCCACAACGGCGGCGACCCGGGGGCGAACGATCCGGTCGTCATGTACTGGTACGAGATCGAGCGGAAGGCGGACGGGCCGAAGTTCATCCCCCACGAGATCGTCGCGGGACGGGACACCGGCATCGGCACGCAGTTCATGACCGCCGACATCGACGGCGACGGGCTGCTTGATATCGCCCAGTCGAACAAGAAAGGGGTCAACATCCTTCTTCAGCGGCGGCCGAAGTGAGCGAGAGCACCAGGAAGGAAGCCCTGCAGAACGGCAGGGCGACTCCCTCTACTGGCTCCCTCCCCCCTGGGTAAAGGTACTGGCCGCGATGCCGATCAACGCTCCTTCCAGCAGGTTGCGCTGGACGAACGCCGCGACCGCCTCGCCGCACTTGTACTGCAGCAGCAGGTAGTCGCCGGACTGGACGATGACGTTCTCGTGCGGGTACTTCATTGCGCGGTACAGGTCGACTTCGATCGGCACCTGATTGCCGTTGGGGAGCTTTCGGAGAATTACCAGGCGGCTCGCGCTGACGATCACGTCCTGGTTGAGGGCCGAAGGACCGCCGCTCGACGACATCGAGGCGCTTCCCTGGCTACTGTTTCGGCTCCCCTGTGCGACCGCGATCGCTTCGAGAACCCGCAGGTCGTAGTCCCGCGGAAGCGTGTACTGACCGCCGCCGAGAAGGCCGCCGGTGTAGAAGACCTCGGTCTCGCGGGATTCGATGAAGATGATGTCGCCGTCGTAGAGGGTGATGTCCTCTTCCGTCAGGTTCGGGTTCTCACCGGGGTTGATGCGGATCGGGATCTTGACGATGTCGGGGTTGTCGATCGTCAGGTCGAGGCTCGAGAGATCGGAAGACCAGGCATCGATCGGCACCCCCTCTGACGGAGGGGCGGGCAATGCCGCGCCTGCATCCCATCGTGGATCGTGCGCTGCGGCCCCTTCCGGCACGAAGCCCGCGCCCGGCAGCAGAGGCATGTGGCCCGGTGGGATCGGCATGGATGGTCCGAGCGTCTCCACCGGGTACGGATTCGATGGGGCCATTGGTGCTGACGGGACCTGCGGGGTCCCGGGCGGACCAAACTGTCCGATCGACTGAGGTTGATGGCCAAAACCGGCGGGGAAACCCGCTGCAGGTGGTGCCATCGCAGGCGACATCGCCCCCGGCTGCTGTCCCGACGGGGGCATTGTCGGCGAGTAGCCCTGCGGCAATGGGGATCCGCCGGGAAGGGAGACCTGAGGCTGGTGCCCGGTCAACTGGATGTGCGGGCGAAGGTCGGCCGTCTGGTGCGAAGCGTTGATCAGCGAGTGGCCGCCGAGGTCGCCTGCGGGAATCTGCATGAAGCCGGCGGGAGCCGCGGCATCCCATGTCCCCGGCGGACAGGAGCGGCTGCCGCCGTTGCGGCGGTTCCGGATGATGTAGAGCGTGTTCTCGGCATTGAGCCCCGGCAGGCCGGAGGCGATGTCCGCCCGCGACAGCGCGTGCATGACATCGTTTTCGTAGGCCCGCAGGCGGACTTCCCGTGCGACGCCGCGCCGGTCGCTGCCGACGTTGATCATCCCTCCCGACGTCGCGGTCAGGCTGCTCTGGGCCTCCTGGCGGACGACGAGGACGCGGTACTCCCG
>JAEYWB010000473.1 GCA_023429275.1 Planctomycetota bacterium | reverse complement strand
GGAGGCCGCCGCGACGGCCTGATCCACGCCCTCTACGGCGGACTCTACGGCAAGGTACACGGCGTCCTCGACGGACACCCGCGGACGTTTCCTGACGTCCTCCCTGTCTTCGACCACCTCGGGCCGGCCGCCCCCTGCGGCCTGCATCGCCTGGAATGCCGCGACTGGGGTGCCCCGTTCCAGGACAACCTGTTCACCTGCTGCTTCAACCTCCACAAGGTGACGCGGCACCGGCTCGTTCCCGAAGGAGGGACGTTCCGCAGCGAGACGTCGGACTTCGTCGTCTCGGACAACATCGACTTCCATCCGACGGACGTCATCGAGGATGCGGACGGAAGCCTGCTGATCGTCGATACCGGCGGGTGGTACAAGCTCTGCTGCCCGACGTCGCAGCTCGGCAAGCCCGATGTCCTCGGTGCGATCTACCGTGTTCGACGGACTGGCGTCCAGACGCCCGCCGACCCGCGTGGTCGAAGCCTCGGCTGGACCGACGTGAAACCCCAGGAACTCGCACGGCGGCTCGTCGATTCCCGGTCAGCCGTCCGGCTGAGAGCCCGCCAGGCGTTTCGTCACGTCGCGGGGGACGCCGGCGCTTCCGCTCTCGCGGAGCTGATTGCGGCCGATCCGAAGCACGCGGGAGAGGCACTCTGGGCGGCCTCGTGGATCGACCATCCCGAGGCCCGCGCTCTCGTGCGGCGGCAGCTTTCCTCGTCGGACAACTCCGTCCGTCAGATCGCGCTCCACGTCGCCGCGGCCTGGAAGGACACACAGGCGGCCTCCCAGGCCGAGCCGGCCCTCGCGGCGGCGGCTCCGGCCACGAAGCGGACCGCAGCCGAAGCGATGGCACAGATCGGGACTCCCGACAATGTCCCGGCGATTCTTTGGAGCCTCGAATCGGTCGAGGCCTCCGACGTTGCGACGGCTCACGCGTTGACGTTCGCCCTGATGGAAATCGGGGCCCGCTCCGAAGCGGCCGGGACGACAGACGAGTTGCTCAAGGGGCTTTCGTCCACGCATCCGCCGGTGCGTCGCGCCGCGATGATGGCTCTCGAACAGACAGCCCCCGCGAAGGTTCCCGTGCCGTCGGTGCTGGCCGCCCTGCGGTCCTCCGACGCGAACTGCCGGGACGCTGCCCGCTGGGTCGTCGGACGTCATCCCGATTGGGGTGGCCAGCTCGCCTCGGCTCTGGGATCGGAGCTGCGAGCCGGACCGCTCGACGAGACTGCCGAGACAGAACTGGCCAGCCAGATCGCCAGTCTGGCCTCGTCCGAGGCGATTCAGGCGCTCGTTGCCGGACTGCTCCAGGCCGACAGTTCTCCTGCCGTCTCGGCACGGGGACTGGCCATCATGCGAGCGGCCTCCCTCAAGACGGTCCCCGCCTCCTGGGTCGCCGCCCTCGAGAAGGACCTGGCTCGTCGGTCGACCGCTCCCGGACCGACCCTGCAGACGATCCGCGCGCTGCCGCTTTCCCGCGGTCAGGCCCCGGCGCTGGCAAAGCTCCTGACTGAGCGGGGGGTCGACACCTCCCTTCCCTCCGAACTGCGTCTCGAGGCGCTCGCCTCGATTCCGGGAGGGGGCGAAAACCTGTCCGATGCCGCCTTCTCACTCGCCGAGAGTGCCATGCGAAGCGACTCGGCCGACGCCCGGCGGTGGGCGCTCTCACTGATCGGTTCCGCAAAACTGACTGACGCGAGAAAGCGAGCCCTGGTCCCTCTCTTCCGCGAGGCGAGCCCGCTCGAGCTCGATCGCCTGGTGGGAGCGATGGCGGGTTCGTCGGACACCGAGCTTCACCGTGCGGCCCTCGCGGCCGTGGAGGAGTCGGCCGCGTTCCGTTCGCTCCGTCCCGACACCCTGCGGAATGTCTTCGGGAAAGGTTCGCCCGAGGTCCAGAAGGAAATGGACCGTCTCATCGCGTCGCTCAATGTCGACCACTCGAAGCAGCGGGCCCGTCTCGAGGAGACGCTGCGGGCCCTTCCCGCGGGAGACATTCGCCGGGGTCAGCTCGTCTTCACGAACAAGAAGAACGCCTGCACCTCGTGCCACGCGATCGGCTATCTCGGGGGAAAGATCGGCCCCGACCTGACCCGCATCGGGCAGATCCGTGTGGAACGGGACCTGCTCGAGGCGATCCTGTTCCCCAGTGCCAGCTTCGTCCGGAGCTACGAGCCGGTTCTGGTCGTCACCGTCGACGGCCTGACGCATTCCGGACTCGTCAAGAGCGATACTCCGGACGAGCTCGTCCTGACGGTGAAGGCCGATCAGGAGGTCCGCATCCCCCGCGGTGAGATCGAGGAGATCCGCCCGGGGACCGTCTCGATCATGCCCGCCGGCCTCGACCAGCAGCTGTCGATCCAGGAGCTCGCCGATCTCGTGGCGTTCCTGAGAGCCGGCCGGTAGAGGGAGCCAGGGGGGGTCACTTGCCGCCCGCCTCGCCGTTCCCGGAGGGAATTCGGGAGGCGGCGGCGACCGTGCAGATCCGGCCGATAAGCGGGTTGACCACGCCGTCTCCCGT
>JAEYWB010000385.1 GCA_023429275.1 Planctomycetota bacterium | reverse complement strand
GTCCGCTTCCTGCTGAAGGAAGGTGAGGAACTGGGCGCCGCTGAGGGCGTTGTCTTCCTGGCGGACGGCGGGGAACTGCGTCGGGTTGAGATCCGCGAGGGCCTGGAACGCCCTCGCATCCTGCTCGCCGAACGGGTTGATCGGCATGTTTCCCTGCGGATTCGCGCAGCCGCCGTAGGCTCCGATTCCGAAGGAGACGACCTGGGTTGCGGGGACGCCCCCTCTGACCAGGGCCAGCAGGAAGACGATGACGCCGAGAACGGCGCTGAGCGTGAGGACGAGGACCCGGAGCTTGAACGACTTCGAGAACCGGGACGGCGGCGTCCCTCCTCCGCCACGCCATTCCCGGGCGTAGAGCGATTGTGCGGGGGGCTGAGCCCGCCAGTCGCGCGAGGATGGGTTGCCGGAACTCATTCGGCCCTCGTGTCGAGGTCAGTGCGTTGGATTCGCCGGCGCAGAGTGTCCAGGGATCGGTTGGTTGATCGCAATTCAGCGGACCCGCTGCAACATGCGTCTCGATGGGATGCCATTCGAAGTCTAACACCGCTGGGGAATTGCCGCACCGCGTGCGGGCTCGACTCGTGTTATGGTGGTGAATCCCCTCTTCCTGCCTTCAGGTCCGACTCCTTCTCGCGCCCGTCAACCGATCATGACTGTCGGGCAGCCGACGGTGATCGTCCCTCCGTGAACGGTCATGTCTCCCATCCGTGCGGCGGGCATGCCGCCGACGAGCACGGTGAACGATCCCATGGCGATGACGTCGGGAGGGCCGACGCAGACCGCCATGTCGCCGACGCGGGCGGCCGGCATGAACCCGACCATCACGGTCGGACAGGCGGCACAGATCGGCCCGCCGACATGGGGAATCGGAACGATGGCGGGGGTCTGCATCGGGCAGACATGCATGTCGGTGATTCGAGCGGCTGGAGGCATGGTGGATGTCTCGACTTAGAAGCTGTTCCAAATCCTTTTTGCCACAGAGGGCACAGAGGACTCAGAGGGCTCTGTGTTCTCTGTGGCAAATTTCTGTCACATCCGAACACCAGACGGGCCTGGTGTTGGAATTGGGCCTTCGAGTGGTTCGGCACAGCCAGGAAGAGGGGGTCGCGAGATTAGCCGGAACGCGCTAGCGTCCGGTTTGAACCGGGGGCTAGCGCCCGCCGGCTAATGGACGCAACCCCAAATCCTTGGTGTGACAAAGCACCAGGAGCTGTCTGCGATAGGCTGTCTGCACTTGATCCTCGGACTCCTGACTCTTGGGCTGATCGCTGACTGCTCTCCTAAACTTCTGTCTTCGCTCCCGCGGAAGCAGCCGTCAGGCCGGCGGAGGTGAGGACCGAGGCGAACTTCTCGTCGGCGAACAGTTTCCAGGCTCCCGGCTCGCCGGGAGCTTCGACAAACAGCCAGCTCACTCCCGACAGGAGAGGCTCGAGCTGCTTCGGGGATTGGCAGGCGAGCATCATCGAGACGAGCGACGGCCAGTGGTACGCGGTCATCGCTTTCCCGGGCTGGTCCTCGGTCACCCCGATCGCCTTCCGCCAGTGATCGACGAGCGCTTCCCCCCTGAGCGTCGAGCCGAAGCAGACGAGGCCGTCTTTTGCCCACCCGGCGTGGATCGCCGCCAGGGCGGACGGGCAGGTCTTGGGGGAGACAAGCACCGGGGAAAGCTGAGGCTGCGATTCGGCCGGGATCCAGCCGAACAGGTAGTGCGGATCGGTCAACTCCGCGGGAGCCGGTTGCTCGAGGCGGCGGAAGTCCATGATCGCGTAGAGATCCTGAGTCCCCAGCAGGATCCCCAGGACCGAGTCAAAGCCGAGATCGTCGTCCGCCGTCCCGTAGACGGTCAGTCCGGAACTCGTCGGAGCCGACGTAAACAGGAGCGACGATTCGACCGGCCGCGGCTGTCGCTCGAGGCTTTTCGCGGCGGCGGGAACAGCAGCGGCCGCAGCGGGCGGCGGACCGGGGGAGATCGCGGCGGTCGCCTCGACGCCGGCCGGAATCTCGTCGAACCGGACCCGCAGCACGTTTCCCATTCCGAGGCCGATCTCGTCGCCGCGGCGAAGGTCGGCGCGGTGGACCGGTGAACCGTTGACGGTCGTCTCCCCGGTCTGGCTGAGATGAGTCAGCCGGCACTCGGGGGGATGAAAGTCGATCCGGCAGTGCTGCCGTGAGACCGTCAGATCCTCCGGGATGGAGACGCCGCACTCCGGCAGCCGACCAACCAGCGTCGAACTGTGCGGCGCGACGGCAAACACCCGCCCCTGAAGGGAACCGCTGATCGCTTCGAGGACGAGGCGTTGAGTCATTGTATTGGGAGGTCTTGAGCCGTCAGCTTTCAGCTTTCAGCTGTCAGTATTCAGGAGCATTGTTCGTGTGACGATTCACCAGCCAGCAGAGTGTTGCTGACAGCTGACAGCTGACAGCTGATCGCTGACAGCTCAATCGCACGACTTGTCTCCAGTCTTCGAACTGTCCGCCTTGTGGAACCAGTCGGCGGGCGGTTTCCCTTTCTCGCCCTTATCAGGGGCTTCGGGAGACTGGGGATGCGCTCCAAGGCCGACACCCGGTGCACCGCCGCTGTTGATCAGGACCATCGGCATTCCATTGATCGCAACGCCCGCCGGAGAGATGTCGATGAAGTTCCCGCCGACCTTGAGCGTGAGCTGCAGATCCGCCTCGAGGACCATCGTCATGGCCTTGAGGTGCAGCGATTGCGTCACCTCGACGGCCGCGGTCTGTTCCACCTTGGTGTCCCAGGACCCGAGGGTCATCGAGTGCTTGCCGCCGACCTTTTCGGTCCGGTCTCCGTCGACCGTCAGGTGCCGGTTTCCTCCAACCTGTTCCTTCCGGTCCTTCTCGACGTAGAGGTGGTAGTTGCCGCCGTCCTCTTCACCGAGGCCGATTGTGTGGAAATGGTCCCCTTCGACCTTCTCGAGCTTCCGTTTCAGCGTGTGCAGGTTCCAGGCGCCGAACACCTTCTGGAAGAGGATCGATTTCTCGGCGTCCGCCTCCTCGTCTCCGACGATGATGTGTCGCTCGGCGAGGTTCTGCTCCCGCATCTCCCGTTTGACACGGACGTCCATGTCCCGCTCGGCGTGGATGAAGACCTGCTCCTTGTCTTTCGTGTCGTCAAAGCGGAGCTCGTTGAACCCGTCCCCCCCCTTGGTCGAGTTCGTCTTGATGCCGCTGATGTTCGGGTCGTGCTTGTGCTTGTCGTCGCGCCCTTCGCCCAGGTAGGGGGGCATCTGCTGGTTGTTGTAC
>JAEYWB010000382.1 GCA_023429275.1 Planctomycetota bacterium | reverse complement strand
CACGGATCTCCCGGAGGTCCGCGATGGGCGCGAGCCTTCGTCGCCGTTCGGCGAAGACAACGTCGAGGGTCTCAGTCCCGCCAGGGACGGCAGGCAATAGCCCCCCGTGTCAACGGGGGGAAGGCAGCCGAATAACATCCGTAGTCCCGTCAGGGACGACAGAAACGCCGCGATGCAGCCCAGAATCGCAATGATCTCGTTCTTTCGTCCCTGACGGGACTTCCAGAGGGGGGTTGGGGTCTTCCCCCCCGTTGACACGCGGGGCTATTGCCTGCCGTCTCTGACGGGACTCGATTCTGCGGGTTGTCTCGTCTCAGTTCAGAACCTGCCGGACGTCGTGGCTCTATCGTGAGTAGAAATGCCGCTTGTGTGGGATTCAGCGTACCAATTGTCAGCCGGAACGCGCTCGCGTCCGGTTCACCGCGGACGTGTTGTGTCCCGCGACTCTCGAGGTCGCCACCCATGCAACAGCACTCGAGGACGGAGCCCGATCTCTTTGCCTCGGTTCGAACCGGACGCTAGCGCGTTCCGGCTAATCGTTGCGTGAGTTCGATCGCGGAAGCGACATCGTGAAAACCGTCCTCTCCCCTTCGCGGCGGGCCTGGAGCGAGCCGCCGTGAATGTCGGCCGCCTGGCGGGCGAGGGCGAGGCCGAGGCCCACCCCCTCCGGCTTGCTGGTGACGAACGGGTCGAAGACGGAGTCCTGAAGCCCCGGGGCGAGGCCGGGACCGGAGTCGATCACGCGGATCTGGATCTCGCGGTCCGTCTCCGCGAAGTCGAGTTCGACCGTTCCGCCGCGGCCGCACGCTTCAATCGCGTTCAGCACGAGGTTGAGAAGGGCCGCCCGGATCGCCTCTCCGTCGCGGAGAAGAAGCTGCGGAATGGTTTCCGACCGGCGCAGCGAGACGTTCCCGTGCTGGCAGGCGGGATCGACCAGCCGCAGGACATCCTCGACGATCGTGTCGAGTTCCGCCGCGACCGCCTGGGGATGCTCCCGGCGATGGAGCGTCAGGATTCCCTTCACCTGCTCTTCCGTGAGGCTGAGCTGCCGGAGGGCGACGCCGAGGCTTTCGTCGTTCTTTTCGGGGCAGCGGCGCAGGTGGAGCTGGACCGCCATCCGGGCCCCCGTGATGGCGTTGCGGAGCTGGTGCGCGAGGCCCCCGGCGAGCTGGGCGATCAGGCCCGCCCGCTCGGTGCTGCGGATCTGGTGGCTCATCTGGCGAAGCGACTCGCACATCCGGTTGACGCTCGCGCCGAGGTCGCGGAGTTCATCCTGCATCTCCGGCAGCGGAACGGGGGTAAAGTCCCCCCCGGCGATCTGGGCGACCTGGTGCTGCATCCGGTCGATGCGGCGGGCGAGCCGCGAGGCGAGCCAGGTCGAAAGTCCGACGGTGAGAATGAGAGTCGTCCCCCCGACGATGATCGCCGGGACGGCCGCGTCCAGTCGGCGTTCCGTCCAGGCCGCCTCCGGGACGAGCAGGAGGAGGTCGCCGCGCGGGGGAGACTCAACCGGGACCGAAACGGCCAGGAAGGAGCTCTTGCCGCTCCGGACGCGGGGAGCCGCGTCGAGGTGCGCGAGGTCGATCGCTTCCGTCTTCTCACGCGGAGGGAGGTTGGCGGGAACGTCGGAGAT
Organism: Planctomycetota bacterium; assembly: GCA_023429275.1. Taxonomy (GTDB): domain Bacteria; phylum Planctomycetota; class Planctomycetia; order Planctomycetales; family Planctomycetaceae; genus Planctomyces_A. The sequence continues at coordinate 2,507 of JAEYWB010000382.1, read as the reverse complement.
CTGGAGCGTCGAGACGAGAACGGTTCCCGAGTCATCCCGGACGAAGACCTCGGCCCCCAGGAGGCCGCGGAGCTGGTCGAGCATCCGCGGCGTGTAGTTGGCCCGCAGCGACGAGAGGGTCTCGACGACCTGCTTGAGCCGCAGGCCGGTCTCCTCCTCCGCGCGGCGGATCGCGGCCGAGGCGGCCAGGACCGTCAGCGTGACGACCGCCGCCACCTGCAGGAGGGCGAAGGGAATCAGGATCTGCAGACGAATCGGCCAGCGCACCGCGTTCGACCTCGCCCCGAAGGGATTTTCATGCGTGGCACGTTCTGGAACGGAGAATCCTCAGATCAGCCGGAACGCGCTGGCGTCCGGTTCGAACCGCGGGCTAGCGCCAGCGGCTGATGGGCTCGATCCCGAATCGAACCGGCGACACAGCACGAGCGGCCCCGTTCAACGTGAACGGGCGTGCCGCTTCAGGTTCTAAGGGGGAGCGGCCGCGGCATCCAGTCCGGGCGTCCGGGGTTCGTCTTCACACCCGATCGACACAACCTGCGGACAGACTCCCAGCAGGGTTTGTGAAGGGATCACTTCGCTTCCGTCGCCGCCATCGGCGTCACGAGGAACAGGATCTCGTAGTTCCGGGCACGACGATCGACGACTTCACCCGCGGCCTGCCGGATGGCGTCTGTTTCCAGGTGTGGCACGGGGGAATGGAATCCTCCGATGGCGATGGTCTGGCCGGGAGAAAGACTCACTTCGGTCGACGTCCGGCGCGTCGCCAGGCCCGGGATGACCTGTCCGGCGACGGTGACGGAGCTGGCATGTTCCAGCCGGCTGACTTCGGGGCTGGCCTCGAGCCGGATCCTTCCCTCATCGTCGAGGTGCGGACAAACGGTGAAGTGGATTCCGATATCCCGAGTCTGGGGCTGTTCGCCGGGGACGACGATCTGCGAGCCGACCTGAATGGTCGCTTTCTGTCCCGGAGTCGTGATGATCTCCGGCGCGCTGAGAACGTTCAGAAACCCTTTCTGACCCGCTTCACGGATGAACTCCGGGAACACGGCGGCGGATGTCACCTGTGACCAGATCGGGGCCTTCTCGTCGAACTTTTCCTGGAGATGCTGACGAACGAGGGCAATCCCTTCCGGACTCGTCATCCGTTTCCGGTCGACCTCGACGATCCGCGCACCTATCCGGATCGTCCGCCGCGAGTCGCGAATCGCGGTCAGTCGCGCCGCCTCCGCGGCGAGCTGTTCCTGCTGGGACCGGATGACAGCGAGTCGCCTGTCGATCTGCTGGTCCAGTTCCCGAGCCTTGTTGCGGAGCTGGTCGGCCTCTTCGGTCAGCCCTTGCCTGGCCAGCTGGCCAGCAGCCAGCCGAAGGTGATCGGAGGGAGAGAGGTCCGCGATGACACGAGGCGGCTCCGGGCTGATCGCGATCGGGAAGGCGGCGCTCACGTCGAATTCGGGAGCGGGAGGGACGAGCAAGCCCGGGGCAGGCTTCGCCGGCCGCGGAGCGGAACCGCGTCTCGAAGTGATGACGATTCCTGGCTGGTCCGAGGGGGCGCGGCTCACGTCCAATGGGGATGGCTGGGGCCGGGTGGCGGCGGTCGCGGCGTCTCCTGCGCCGGTGTTCTGATTCCGGGCGATCGGACGAGGCACAGTCCGCATCTGGACGCGACCTTCGGGGTCCTGCTGGATCGGAGTCGGTTCGGGGTGATTTCGGTCGATGGCGATCGGAGCGGGCGAGTTGACGCCGACCGGCCGCGGGCAGTCGTGCGGCTCCGGGCTGGGATTCGGGTCGGCGACCGGCGAGAGGACGACGACGCGGAACCCCTGCCCTGCCGCGCGGATGATCCGGTCGGCCGTCGCGGGATCGGCGAACAGCAGGTCTTCGATCTGCCCGGCGTCGATCGGCGTACAGGAGTCGAGCGGGGCGACCATCACCGGGACGGAAGTCGTCGGGAGCCGCTGCAGCATCCGGGTGCTGAGCCGGGGCCCCTGCCCCGTCGGAGCGACGTTCCCGGGGGCTGACGAGTCGGAGGGGGGCGACTTGGCGTCGGAAGACTGGGCTGGCCCACTGACTTTCCCACGGAACAATTGACCGAGACCCGCGAAATCACGCAGCCAGACGATCCCGACGGGACCCCCTTGATTGGCGATCCGCGTCACTCCCTCCTTGTCGCCGGCCTGCGAGCTCTCTTCAGCGCGGGGCGGCTCTTTCAGCGGGCTCTCTTCAGCAAACGCCTCTGTGGCAGCGGCGAAGGACCATGCGGTGAGAACGGATAGAACGGGCCGGGCGTAATGGCGAATGGGCATGGTCCCCCTCCCTGGGGCGCGGACGTCATCGGCAGAATCTGCCGAAGGACGCGAAATCTACCGTGACCCGGGCAAACGCCGATAGATGAGTTCATCGCGGCGGCGACCCTGGCCGCATGCCGCTCACGAGTCGGGGCGCAGGAATTGCCTTCCCGACCAGTCCTTTGAAGGTGGCGAAGGGGGGAGGCTCGCGTTGGTCAATAC
>JAEYWB010000375.1 GCA_023429275.1 Planctomycetota bacterium | reverse complement strand
GTCCAAACCGGAGGACGATTCCGCTGGACGATCCGCCGCCCGACGAGACCGTCACGGTCGCGTTGAGGGCCGCCTTGATCCGCGACTGGCTGTCGAGGAGGTGCGCCCGCGTGTAGTCGTCGAGCTTCAGTCCCTGCGCTTCAAGCAGGGTCTTGATCTGTCCGTCGACCGTCTGGAGGTGCATCCGCGTCAGCGTGCGGGCGTCTTCGGGGACGCCGTTGTCGCTGTTGAGCATCGTGAAGAGCTCCTCGAGCGTGAGCCGCTGCAGGTTCCGGCGGAAGCTGGAGACCATCGGCTTGCGGTTCGAGAACTCTCCTTCGAGCTTCTCCGGCCGGAATTCGGAGAACACCCCGTCGACGAGCGTCTTGAGGTGCTCGGCGAGCGTGTAGGCATCCTGGCCCTCGGCAGCCTTGAACTCGCTGTCGACGATCCGGTTCAGGACCAGCGGGGAGACCAGCTGCCGCAGCATGCGGGCCTGCATCCGCTCGACGGTGGCATGGATCGGGTAGTCGAGCCGGCTCAACTCCACCAGACCCCAGTGATTCCATCGCGTGGCGGCCAGGTAATTGAGGGACGGGCCGTCGATCTTCGGCGCGGCGAACGCCGATTCAACCACCAGCTTCATCGCGTCCCGCTGCCGGGCCGGCTCGATCGGCTGGAACGGCATCCGTGCATTCGGCGTCCCCTTGTGGTCGCGGTTCACCACAACCCCGCCGGGGAACCGGGCGGCGTACTGAGCCGCACGCCAGTATTCGCCGAACAGCAGGCCGAACGCCTGACGGGCCCGCTGGTACCCCTGGCCATCCTTCACGGAGCGATTGACGATCTCCGGCAGGAGGTCGACCGAATGCGTCATCTGCCGCTTGACGAACTCGAGCGGATCCTTGCCGAGGTCGAACCGGTTCGAGTACGGGTCGCTGTCGTCGGAGCGGGTGTCTTCGTCGGTGCTGTAGTCGAGGCCGGGCTGGCCGGACTTCGCAGCGATCTTGGTCAGCTCCGCCTTCTCATCTCCCGAGATCGGCGAGTAGCCGTACTCGATCGCCCAGTAGTCGTAGGGGCCGATCGTCTGCGTGTAGTACAGCCCCTGCTTCGCACCCTTGGGGGCGATGTTCGGGGGAGCGTAATCCATGACGCTGGCGACGGTCCCTTCGGTCTGTCCCTTATCGGGATCGCTCATCTCTTCGATGGTCTTCCAGGCACTCGCCTTGAAATTGTGCCGCAGGCCGAGCGTGTGCCCGACTTCGTGCATCACGACTTCCTTGAGCCCCTGGTGGATGAACTCCTCGGGCAGCGCTCCCTTTTCGCCGGCAAGCTCCGGCTTGGCGGCAAGAGCGGCGGCGGCGAAGCCCATCTGCCACTGCATCCCCTGGCAGAGCGAGCAGTGCTCGCCGAGCTTGTGAGCATGTCCCCCGTCCGGGCGGGACTGATTCATGAACGGCGTTTCGAACGGCGCCCAGTTCTCCGGCAGCCCGTGGGCGGCCTGCGGGATGAGCGTCTCATACGACTGCTTCCACGACTTCAGGAAGCCGGCGTCGAAGATGATGTCGGCGTCAAGGATCTGGCCCGTGCGGGGGTCGACCCGCGAGGGCCCCATGGCAAAGCCCGCTTCCGCCGTGATCCAGCGGAACGTGTTGTAGTGAATGTCTTCCGGATCCCAGGTGTCGTTGTCTTCCTGCTGCCAGACTTCGATCGCCCCGGCAAAGCCGAGCTTCTCGAACGCCTTGTTCCACTCGAGGATCCCTGCTTTCACGGTCGGGCGTAGGGCGACCGGGACCGTTCGTTCGAGATAGAACCGGATCGGCTTCACTGGGGGCGAGAACTTGACCGAGGGATCCTTCTTCCGGACGTCCCAGCGGTTGATGTAACGGACGAAGTGCTCGTCTTCCGGCGACGTGGAGAAATCCTTGAGGACGGTCATGAAGTAACCGATCCGGTCATCCGCCTCGCGGGTCTTGTAACCGTTCGAGCCGAGGTTCGGCAGAACGCTGATGCTGTAGTGGACGCCGACCGAGACACCGCGCGAGTCGACGACGGTGTCGAGGTTGCGGCTTCCCGAATAGACCGCGGCGATCTGCAGTTCGAGGTTGTCGGCAAAAGCCTTGACCTTGCCGACCGTGGACCGGTCCGAGGCGAAAGAGAACCCACCGAGCGAACGGCCGATCTGGAGGTCGTCGTTCATGAAGACCCGGGTCATGTCGACCAGGATCCCGCCAGGGGTGGTCGTCAGGATCGGCAGGGCGTAGAGGACGCTGTCGCTGTAGGCGATCTCGACGGCGCTCGCCTCGGGGCTCTGCGGCTTCGCGCGGTAACGGACGTTACGGCGGATGACGAAGAGCTTGTCTTCCGACTTGCGGAACGTCCAGATGACGTCGTCACCAAAGCCCCACGACATTCCGCCGATGACGTCGCCGAAGCTGACCCCCTTGGCGATCGAGGGGAGGACGATGTACTCGCGGCCGAGCATCGCGTCCTTCATCTCGACCAGGATCTGCTGGTCCTTGTGGTAGACGTTCCACATGCCGGTGGACTTCGTCTTCCCGTTCGTGAGCTGCTCGAATTTTCCTGGTTCTTTCTTTTCGTCCTGAGCAGACGCCCCCGCCGCCGTCAGCGCGCACAGCAGCGCAGCCGACAAGCCCAACGCCATCGAAAACCGCATGGCCTTCTTCTCCAATTCTGAACGCATAGTGCGCGAAACAGGGCGATTCTACCGCGTCAAACTCAGCGGGGCACGCCCAAACCCCCTGTTTTCCCTACGAGCGGGGTGTCCATCAGGAAAGCCGGGGGGACTGAATCTGATGTTGCCGAAAGGCAACGCGCTCCCGATGAATAGCACGCGGATCCGGCGACATTCCTGAACCCGGTGTTTTCGGGATATTGATGACATATCGAATCCGGTATACAGTTGACCCAGCAGCGAGAGGGTTCTTCTGTGGCGAAGTCGCAATCGGCTAAGGCCAATCCACCGGCTCCAAACCGTTGGTTTGGTTGCGTGGCGAGATCAAATCGCCCCCATTTACCGCAGAGGGACGCCAGGAGGCCGGGATGCTCCTGAGGCTCTTGCAACAAGGAGAGCGAGTGGGAATGCCGCAAGCGGAGCCTCTGCCGGATGTTGGCAAGAGGTGCGGCGCATTGAGAGTGCGCGACGCCGAACACAACTGGCGAATCATGTACCGCATCGATCCCGATGCCGTCCTCATTCTGGAGGTCTACGCCAAGAAGACGCCAAAGATTCGAGGCGAGGTGATTGAGCGATGCCAAGAGAGACTGAATCGTTACGACGAGGCAATTAGAGCGAGTGAAAAGCGGCCAAGGAACTGAGAGGGAGACCGATGGAAACGGCGAAACGCAGGGCGATTGAGGCGGCCGGCTGGGTGGTTGGCGATGCCGCAGACTTCCTGCAGATGAGTGACGAAGAACGCCAATTGCTCGATGCACGTGTCGAATTGGCGCTGGCGGTTCGACGACAGCGAGAAGCTCGAAACCTGTCTCAAAAGCAACTCGGGGCGATCCTCAAGACCAGTCAGCCTCGCGTCGCCAAGATTGAACGCGCTGCTTCCGATGTCTCGATGGACCAGCTCTTCCGGGCGTTCACGGCCGCAGGGGGACGCATTGTCGTCAAACCCGCAAGAGCGAAGGTCAAGAAGGGCAGGGTCGGCGGCTCTCAAGAGAAGACTTTGGTTCTAGAGGTGGCGACTTCCGAGTAGTTCCGCCACCGACAGCAGATTGCCGGCCGCGTCGAATTGGAAAGGTTCGGGACGCGACTGGATTTCGACGTTCGACAACTTCTCGAGCTCCGGCAGGCACGCCGCGCTCACGAGGACGTCGTGCAGATGCAGTGTATTCGTGATCTGGACCACCCGGGCGTCTTCCGGCTCGGTGAGGCCGATGGTCTGCAG
>JAEYWB010000373.1 GCA_023429275.1 Planctomycetota bacterium | reverse complement strand
GGAAACGGAGACGAAGAAGGAATAGGCGAGCGCTTCGACTCAGCAGCCGTTTGCCGAGTGGCATCCGTAGAGCGACCTCACAGGGCGCTCGAGCGTTGCCGAGCGGCCCAGTCCGCAGTTCGAACGTCGCTCCATGGCCGTGGCCCGGTGTATGCGGGATTGCTTGCCCAGCGGAGCGACCTGCGAGGTCGCACTACGGAGGGAGCGGAACTCGTGGCGTCCCGGACGCGAGTTCCCTATCGCGGCGGCGGACGGTGTGATTGAATGCGGCAGGTCGCCCGCTCGCGGCCTCTCCTGCGAGAACGAAGCTCCGTGCCCCCTGCCCTCGCTCCAACCACCGGACTCTTCGGCGCGATCGCCCCGGCGCTCGCGTGCCTCCTCGCCGCCGCCGTCGCGCTGATCGGCCTGATCCGCCTGAGCGGGGCCCGCTGGAGCTGGCGACGTGTCGCCGCCGTGACCGCCAGTGAGACGGGGGCTGTCCAGGCACTGAGCTTCGTCCTCACGTTCCCCGTCTTCGTGATGATCGTGCTGTTCATCTTCCAGATCAGCCAGCTGATGATCGGGATGATGGTGGTGCACTACGCCTCCTTCGCCGCGGCCCGTTCCGCCCAGGTCTGGATTCCTGCCACCACGTCCGTCTCTGCGGACGGGGAGTATGACGCGAACCGGTTGTCAGGGACGGCCGATGTCCGTGGGACGGTCCGAATCAACGCCCCGTTCCTCGCGTCCAATCCGGACTTGAAGCTTGATGAGATCTGGACGGCGGCGATGCTCGCCTGTCTTCCGATCGCCCCTTCGAGAAGCATCGCCGTGCCAGACAGCCCGTATTCGCTGGGCGAGCTTCGGTCCGCTCTTCTGACGGCCTATTCTCTCTTCGATCCCGCCGCCGCCACCAACTCGCAGATCCCGACGCGGCTTGATCGAAAGCTCCGGTACTGCGCCAACTTTACGCAGGTGGCACTCACCTTCACCGACCGGTCGTCCGGTCCGGAGCGGGGAGGCAACGATCAGTCGTACAATCCCGTCGGCCATCCGAGCCTCCCCTACGACAGCTCGGAGGCCGGCTGGCAGGACACCGTGACGGTCACCGTCATGCATGACTTCCGGCTGCTGCCGGGCCCTGGGAAATGGCTCGCCGCGAGACTGGCAAACAACGATCCCATTGCCAGTCGGATTTACCAGACGGGGAACATCCGCCAGGTCACACTCTCTGCGTCGACGACCATGACCCTCGAGGGGCTGAAATCTGTTCGCCCCTACATCGAGGGGACGCCGGAAACGAGCAGCACGGGCGGGGAGAACGCCGACAACCCTCCCGACGACCCCGATCGACCTCCTGGCACCGGAGAAAGTCCGTAGAATGGGTGGGCTGGAAGAGTTCTCGCTGGGGCGGTTTCACGGACTGATCGGGGTCGCCCTCCTGCTGGCGATCGCCGTTGCGCTTTCGAACAACCGCCGCAGGATCGACTGGCGGACAGTCCTCCTCGGGCTCGGGCTGCAGGTCATCTTCGGGCTGCTGACTCTCAGGACCCGGACCGGGCAGTGGCTTTTCGAGGGAGGAGACCGGCTCGCCCAGCAGCTGCTGGCGTTCTCCGATTCCGGGACGAGCCTTCTGCTTCTGTCGCATGTCGACCACAAGGTCAGTTCATCGCTCGAGAACCTGGCGTTCCGCACGCTGCCGACGGTGATCTTCTTCTCGGCGCTGACGTCGCTGCTCTATCACCTCGGCATCATGCAGCTCGTCGTCAGGGCGTTCGCCTGGGTGATGGTCCGGACCATGGGGACGAGCGGCGCCGAATCACTGAGCTGCGCGGCGGACATCTTCGTCGGCTCGACCGAGGCGCCGCTTCTCGTTCGCCCCTTCCTGCCGACGATGACCCGCTCGGAGCTGATGGCGATCATGTCGGCCGGGTACGCGACGATCGCTGGCGGCGTGATGATGGTCTACATCGCGATGCTCAAGGACCAGGTCCCCGGGATCGCGGGGCACCTCCTGACCGCCTCGGTCATGAGTGCCCCCGCGGCACTCGCCTTTGCGAAGCTGATTTACCCCGAGGACGGCCAGCCGGTGACCCGTGGAACGTTGACCGTGCCGATCGAGCGGACCAGCGTCAACATGTTCGAGGCGATCGCCAACGGCGCGACGGACGGCCTCAAGCTGACCGCCAACATCGCGGCCATGCTTCTCGCCTTCACGGCGCTCGTGGCGATGGCGAACGCCGCCCTTTCCTACGCGGGGCTCTCGCTCGAACAGCTCTTCGGCATCCCGTTCCGCCCGATCGCCTGGGCGCTCGGAGCGACCGGAAGCGATACGACGGTCCTGGCGGACCTCCTGGGGAAGAAGACCGCCCTCAACGAATTCCTGGCCTACCAGGACATGCAGAAGGTCGTCGAGAAGATCTCGCCCCGGACGGCGATCATCGCCAGCTACGCCCTGTGCGGGTTCGCCAACTTCGCCTCGATCGGGATCCAGATCGGCGGGCTCGGTTCGCTCGCCCCGGAGCGGAAGCGGGACGTCGCCGACCTTTCGTTGCGGGCGATGACGGCCGGTGCGATGGCTTCCTGCCTCAGCGGCTGCGTGGCGGGAATGCTCGTGGGCTGAGGCGTTTCGCCCCCCTGCCTGGCCGGTCTGATTGGCGGAATTGGGATTCAGCACCAGGGCACAAAGACACGAAGAAGAGACGGGCTGCGTGGGCGAGAGCCGAGATCGGCGGCCGGGGCCTCGCGAATCGCCGCCGGCAATCAGTCCGGTCGCGTGGTGTGTCAGGAGTGGAATCTCATCCGGCGAATCCCGGGAGACTCGCACACGTCATTGCGATAGACTCCATGGGGCACGCCGGCGCGATGGCCCGGCCCGCACCAGGAGACGACGATGCCGCAGGAATTTGGCGAGGATATCCCGGTCGCCCCCGAGACGATGGAAGGGCACAACTGGCCCTGCCTGAGACAGTTCTGCGTCTTTCTCGAGAACCGCGTCGGGTGTCTTCATGACCTGATGAAGCAGCTCGAACGGGGCGACCTCAAGGTGATCGCCCTGTCGATCGTCGACTCGGTCGACTTCGCAGTCGCCCGGGTCATCGTCGACAACACCGACCTCGCGCGCGAAATCCTGACTCTCAACGGCTTCACGATCTTCGAGAACGACATCGTCGGCGTGGAACTGCCCGAGAAAGACCAGCACTATACGTCGATCCTCACGGCGCTGATGCGAGGAGAGATCAACATCGACTACACCTACCCGCTGCTGTACGAGCGCGAGGGAAGGAAGGCGGTCGCGATCAAGGTGGAGAACGTCGACACCGCCCTGTCGATGCTGCGGGCCCAGGGACTGAAGGTCCTGACGGAGGCCGACCTCAAGGATCCGTTCGAGTAGCGCGGACGATTGATCGACGGGCCGGAACCGCAACCTGCTCTCTCATCCCGAACCCGCTCGGGCGAGGGCCGCATCGCCTCCGAGAATATCAGGGCTCAGCCGGATCGGAGCAGGGACTCCGGAGGGGAGAGGATGACGCTCCGGATGAAGGGCGAAAGCGATCATCTCGAGGCTGTCGACCAGCCGCGGCCCCGGACGGCTGAAGAACGCATTGCCGTCGATGACGAACACCTGCCCGTTGCGGACGCAGGCGAGCGTTTCGAAGCCCGGAACCTTCCGCAACAGCGGGATCTCCTTCATCGTCCGCTCGACGTCGAAGCCGCAGCAGGCGATGAACAG
>JAEYWB010000333.1 GCA_023429275.1 Planctomycetota bacterium | reverse complement strand
GTTCCGGTCTGGGCGTCGTAGGTTCCCGTCACCTCGATCGCCTTGTCGTCGAGGGAGTGCAGCACTCTCAGGTCCGCGGCAACCTGCTCGGCCGACGTCGACGTCAGGTAGTAAGGCGTGCACTGACTGAGCTGCTCCAGAATCCAGCCGGGGACCTGCGACCCGTCGACCTGGGATTCGGGAGAAAGGATCCGCACCACGTCCTCGCGGACCTTGCGGATCCGCTCGGTCTGGTGGAACTCCTCGTGGCAGCCGGTGAGGATCACGCTGCAGCGGTCGTAGACCTCGTCGAGCAGCTCCGCCTTCCACTCGTTCCAGACACCGGGACCGACCGCCGTGATGTCGGCGGCCGTGAGAACGTACAGCATCGTCAGGTTCTCGTGCGTCCCGACCTGCCGCGCGAAGTTGATCATCAGGTTCATGTCGGTGATGTCCCGACGGAACGCGATGTGCGCCATGTCGAGGTGCCGCAGCACGAGGAACATCACCTGTTCGGTCGCTTCCCGCGAAAAGTACAGCCGCTCGCCGATCCGCTCGGCGATGTCCCGGCCGACCTCGCAGTGGTCGCGGTCAAAGCCCTTGCCGATGTCGTGCAGGAGGATCGCCAGGTGGACGATCTCCTTGTTGCGGATCGAGCGGTACGCCGAGCCGAGCGGCCCCTGGTCCGTCTCGAAGCCGGTCATCACTTCGACCGCACGAAGCGTGTGCTCGTCGACGGTGTAGCTGTGGTACTGGTTGAACTGCAGCAGGCAGCGGACGTGGGAGACATCGGGAATGATCGCGTCGAGAACCTCCGTCTCGAACATGCTCCGCAGCAGGGCCGCCAGCCGCCGCGGGTAGCGCAGGACCTCGGTAAAGAGAGTCGCCGTCTCACGGGAAAGGGCCGCCCCCGCGAGCTGCGGAATCCGCTCCTTGATCGCCTCTTCGATCTGGGGAGAGATGTCGACGCCGTGCATCGCGGCGAGCCGGTACGCCCGCATGATCGAGGAGAGGGACTCGACCACCCGGGGGAGATCCTTCGTCCGGACATCGACGCCGTGGTCACTCACCCGCAGGGGCCCGTCGGCCCGGTGGCCGAGGAGCATGCTCCGGGTCTTGGCAAAGATCGTCGGCGGAAGGTTCCGGCGGACGAAGCGGCGGGCAATGCTTGCCACCTTCGTCGTGTGCCGGAAGTAGTTCTGCATGAATCGTTCAACGGGGCGCATGTGCGCGACGTCGTACGCCCCGTTGTCTCCCGAAATCCGCAGCTGGTCATCCCGGGTGAGGACATCCTGGGCCCGCCCCATCTCGAAATGGAGATCGAAGCGAATCCGCGTCAGGTAGTCCCAGGCGTCGCGCAGGGCCTGTGATTCCTCGCGCGACAGCGCCCCCTTGAGACGGAGCGAATCGAGATCGCGGACGCCGACCGCCGCCTGTCCGACCCAGCGGATGAGGTGGATGTCCCGCAGCCCGCCGAGTGAAGTCTTGACGTTCGGCTGCAGCTCCTGGATTCCCGCGCCGGTCTTTTCCCACTCCGACTGTCGGCCTTCGACGCAGCACTGGATGAAGGCCCGACGACGGCGTTCCACCACCCGGCTTCGGAACAGCTTGATCAGCCGGTCGGAGAGGGGGGCGTGCCCCCAGAGATGCCGCGTTTCGACCAGGGAGGTGGAAAACGGAACGTCCTGGAAGGCGAACGCGATCGCGTCATCGACGGATCGGACGCTCTGGCTGATCTTGAGGCCGCTGTCCCAGCAGGCCTGAGTGACTTCGGGGACGAGCTGCCGGAACTCGGGAGACGTGCCGCCATCGAGGAAGAGGATGTCGAGGTCGGAGAACGGGCAGACCTCTCCCCGGCCCGTCCCTCCGACGGCCACGATGGAGCCTGACTGCCGGAGCCGCGTCTGCACCTCCTCCGGATGCCGGGCGACGACCTCTTCGACGAGGTCCAGGAAGATCTTCTCGGCCCCCTCGCACATGGCCGTCGCGAGCTGAATCCCCGTGGCCCCGGCGTCGAATTGGCTGCGGATCTTCGCGCGGAGGGCCACGACGCGTTCTTTACGCCGCGCGGTCTGCTGCGGGCCGTTGTCCAGGACGATCTGCTCCATTCCCTCGTTCGCTTTGCTCGGGTCGCGCACAGCGGCTGGCGCCCCGCTGGTCCTGAACTCTATCGAGCGATGGCGCGCCGGCTCAATGGCGCAGTGCCGTCGCGAGGTGTTTTCCGCCACCCGACCTGTGCCTGGATCGAATCTCAGGCGATCGCGCCGTCGCTCCGTAGAACGACCTTCCAGGTCGTTCAGGCACCGTTCAGGAGGGCGTTCGGGGCATCAGCCCCATGGCCCACGCTCTTCTCCGCAGAGTGCGGCACACGGAACGCCAGCCCGCTTACCGCGACTGTCGCTCGGCGAGAGTGTCGGCGAGCGACCTGGGCGGGGTGTTGAGACTGGCCCATCGGCCGGGGTCAGGAGAATTGAGCGCCCAGCGGTCCGGCCTGAAAGACCGGGCTACGGAGTTGTTGAGGCGGGCCCTTGCGATGGCCTGGACTGGCGAAGTCAGATCCGGACGAACCAGACGTCCTTCTTGTTCTTGATGATCCTCGCCATCCAGGGTTCCGCTTCGCGATAGCCGATGCTCGCCGTCACGGCGGACGACTTGATCAGCGTGTCGAACAGCGGATGAGCCTCTTCATAGGTCAGGTAGCTGTAGCCGACGCCGTTGGGATCGAGGCTCTTGCCGAAAAACGGCCGACCGCGCACCAGCCAGTCGATCGACTGCCGGAACTCCGGCGGAAGCCGCAGGCGGCCGCCGCGAGCGGCGACGACGAATGTCTCCCAGAAGACGCTTTGCGAGATGTCGTGAATCTGCTCGAACTCGGCGAGGCAGGCCACCACGTACTGCAGGAGTTCGCTTTCGACCTCGGGATGAACCCGCTCCTTCCCGCCGAGAATGATGTCGGCGATCAGCTGCGAGCCCTCATCGAAATCGGGGCCCGGATCGACCCACCTCGAGAACATCTCGACACTGCGGTCGACAAGCGATTGGTCGCCGCATCCGAAGAGGGAGGTCAGACTCGCGAGGTGGAACCCGGAAAACCTTTGACGAATAGCCATGAATCGGGGGGTCGCACTCCGGGTCTTCAGTCTGCGCCGTGGCAGATTTTTGTGCGCCGCAGAAGGGTTCGCAACTGACTTGCGGCGAAGTCCCGCCGCGGCGGAGGAGAGAGTTTACGCAGGTTCCCGGGACTCTTCCCGGCCTAGTCCACCGGGATACGGCACCTCCTTGGGCTAAGTCGGGGCGAAGTGTGCCATTGAGGCACACTCCACTGGTGCTTCCTGCAGCGGGGAGTGCCGTTCGAGAACTGTCGGAGTCACCGCACAAGATGGGTGCCCCATAAACGACGAAGCCGCACCCGATGAGGAGTGCGGCTTCGTGTGATTCAATCCGGCGTCGATCCGCCCTGGGGGCCTTTTCCGGAC
>JAEYWB010000314.1 GCA_023429275.1 Planctomycetota bacterium | reverse complement strand
GGTCCGCGGAGTCTGGATCGCCGGTGACCTTCAGCAGTTCGGCTGGGATTTTTCCAAATACGTCAGCGGCCGCGACCTGTCGAAGCAGGAAGGGCTGGTCTTCCGCCACCTGATGCGGCTGATTCTTCTCTGCGGAGAATTCTCTCAACTCTCGCCGCCGGGGATGCCGGACGGGGAATGGCGGGACGAGCTCCGCGACCTCAGCGAACATCTCACCGAAGCGTGCCGCAAGGTCGACCCCGACAGCACCGATGAGGTCCTGGCGTCGCTGGAAGCGGGAGACGTTGTGAAGGGGTGACACGGAGATCCTGGAGCGGGACCGCAAACGGTTCGTGTTCGTCATGGTCCAGCGATCAGGAGTTGAAGTGATGACTTCCCGATCCTTCCGAATGGACGATTCATCGCCTCGTCGTGTCGGTCGCCAACCTTGCGGTCGTCTCGACGACGTTGCTCTTCACTCAACCGGGCACGCTGGTCGTTTGTATGGTCGATGATGAGAGATGGAAGCCGTTTCCGGCCCGTCTGGCCGCTTGACTCCTGAAAGGACCCTCAACGAACATCTGGACGACAATCAGGTGACCCCTTGAAGGCTGATCGAAGTCAGCCCGAAAGTCAGGACGGCCGCGCTCGAGCCTGTTCCTGGTGGAACGCCCCCTTGTTCAAGAAGGATTTCGTGCGAATGTTGTTTCTGAAGTGCTTGCTGCTGCTGCTCGTCTCGCTTTCAACAATCGGCTTCTCCGCGTCGTCGGAGACCGCTGCGGAGGAGAAGGCCGGGACCGCGATCTCTCCCGCCAAGCCGATCGCGCTCCTCGGCGGTCAGGGCCTGAAGGAGCACTGGACCACCTGGTTGACAGACGATCTCCGTGAGGACCCGCGAGGCGTCTTCACGGTCGATTCGAAAGGGATGCTACGGATCTCGGGGGACGGGTTCGGCGGGCTGATCACCCGGGACGAGTATCAGAACTACCACCTCGTGATGGAGTACCGCTGGGGAACCAGGACTTGGCGCAACCGGATCGATAAGGCCCGTGACGGCGGGCTGCTGCTTCACTGCCAGGGGCCGGATGGGAACTTCGGCGGATCGGGTGGAAAGCCGGGGCCCTGGATGACGTCGGTCGAATGCCAGATCATCGAAGGTGGCGTCGGCGACATCCTTGTGCTCCAGGGACAGGACGAGAACGGCAAGACCATGGAGGCCGCCGCGACGTGCGAAATTTCCCGTGACCGGGACGGTGAAGCGGTCTGGACCGCGGGGGGCAAGAAGGAGCGGTTCACGAAAGGCCGCATCAACTGGTTCGGACGCGATCCGGACTGGAAAGACGTCCTCGGCTACCGCGGCGCGAAGGATGTCGACAGCCCGGGGCAGGAGTGGACGCTGCTCGAATGCTTCGTGAAGGGGGACACGCTGACCTACCGCGTCAACGGCGTCATCGTGAACCGGGCCAGCGACGTCCTGCCGACGAAGGGAAAGATCCTGCTCCAGACAGAAGGGGCGGAGATGTTCGTTCGGAAGCTGGAGCTTCGCCCGCTCCCGGAAATGATTCCGTGATACGGGGAAATCTGCGAGAACCCTGGCTTGCTCCGGATCTGTTCGAAGCGGCGGGCTCTGCTGCCGGCTCTGGCGACGCTGGTCACCGGCCAGCGGCCCTCGCCGCCGCCGGTCCGGTTGTTGTTCTCGGGGGCGGACGGCTGATCGAGGGATCGGCCGTCGGCCGCAAGAGAGTCGATCTCGTCCTCGATAGCGGGATGGTCGAGGCTGTCCTGCTCTTGAGGGCCAAGGTCACGGGGGAGCCGACGGGCCTTCGTGTCAATCTCACCTGGCGAGAAATGCGAGGAGGTGAATGCTCCGGCGCCGGGAACCGCATTAACTCACTTAGACGGGGACCTTCACCTGAGTCAGGATCTCCTTGATCACCTGGTCGCCGGTCAGCCCGCTATACTTTGCCTTCGATGAGAGCATCGTGCGGTGCGCCAGGACCTGGACGGCGACCCGCTGGACATCGTCGGGCATCACGTAGGTCCGCTCGGCCGTAAAGGCTGCCGCCTGCGACGCCCGGAAGAGCATCAGCGAGCCGCGGGGGCTGACGCCGAGCTTGAGCATCGGGTGCCGCCGGGTCTGGCGGACGATCTCGACGATGTAGTCCGCCACCGTCCGCTCGACGCGAACCTCGCGGACCTGCGCCTGCATCGTGCTGACATCCGCCATCGTCAGGACCGGATGGACATGGTCGATCGGCGGCTCCAGGGCCTGCGCGAAGAGGATGTCGACTTCGGTCTTCTGGTCGGGATATCCCATGTTGAGGTGCAGCAGGAACCGGTCGAGCTGCGCCTCGGGGAGCGGGTACGTCCCGTGAAAGTCGACCGGGTTCTGCGTCGCCAGCACGAGAAACGGGTGCGGGAGCGGATGCCGGTGCCCTTCGATCGTCGCCTGGCCTTCGCTCATCGCCTCGAGCAGGGCCGACTGCGTCCGGGGGGAGGCCCGGTTGATCTCGTCCGCGAGGAGGATGTGGCTGAAGATCGGCCCGGGATGGAACGTGAACGATCCGTCCCGCGGGTTGTAGATCGACGCCCCGAGGATGTCGGTCGGGAGAAGGTCCGGGGTAAACTGCACCCGGCGGAACTGCGTATCGAGCGATTTCGCCAGGGCCTTGGCGAGCGTCGTCTTCCCGACCCCGGGGACGTCCTCGAGAAGGACCGAGCCACCCGCGATCAGCGACGTGATCAGGAGGTCGATGATATCGACCTTCCCCTGGATCACGGAGGCGAGGTTTCGCCGCAGCAGCTCGATTCGGGCATGGCCATCGGCAACGGCGGCAGCATCAAGCATCGGTGCGAAGAGAGACTCAGAGGCGTCGGGCTCGTGGAACAGGAGTCTAACAGAGCCGATCCGACCGTCTACCGCCCGCTTTGCGGCGTTTCCGCGGCCGAAGTTCGGAGAAAAGCGGGCAGGACTGCCCTTCGCGGAAATTCGACAATCAGATTAAAATCCCGTCGATCGGGGACTCGTTGCGCATCGCGAGACTCCGGTCCTCTACCCGTCTGAATCGGTTTCCCTTGCGCTCCATCGTCAATCCGGACACGTTCGCCCTCGCAACCCTCGTGGGGTACGCAGTGGGTGCGCTCATCCTCATCCTGCGACAGGTGTTCGACGGTCCCGACGGATGGCGGGTCTGGGTGCTGCACATCATTGCCAGGCTCTATGGGCCGCAGATGTTCGGCGTGCGGATCGACCAGCGCGTGCCGCAGCCTTCCCACGGCGGGGCACTGATCCTCGCGAACCATCGCGGTCCGGTCGACCCGCTCTTCATCTTCGCCACGAACGCCTTCCGGCGGGACGGCTACAAGATTCGCGTCGTCGAGTTCATGACCGCCCGGGAATATTGCGAACTCAAGGGGCCGCTCGGCTGGATCGTCAAAAACATGCGGGTCATCCCCGTCAACCGGACCGGGACCGACATGGAGGCGGCCAAGGAAGCCCTCCGCCGGCTGAAGCAGGGACGGATCGTGGGGGTCTTCCCCGAGGGCCGGCTCAACCAGGGAGAAGGGCTGCTTCCCGGGAACCCCGGGATCGCCTGGCTTGCCCTTCGCGGAGGCGTGCCGGTTTATCCGGTCTTCATCCACAACGCTCCACGCGCCGGGAACGGCATGGTCGAGCCGTTTTACACGCGGCAGAAGGTCCGCGTGACGTACGGCGAGGAGATCGATCTGAGCCGCTTCCGAAAACTCCGGCCGACGCCCGAAGTTCTGCAGCAGGTGACCCGCTACCTGATGGAGCACCTGGCGGCCGAGGGACAGACCTTCGTGCAGCCGTGCGAGACGCTTCTTCCGCCGATCAACGCCCCGGCGGCGATGGTCTCCGGCGCGGCAGCGCGGGCGGCCCGGCTGATCGAAGCCGCCTGACGGACGCTCGGGCCCCATTGTCCCGGGGCATCGCCCGGAAGCCCATCAGTCTGTTTCCGCTGGTCCGAACGCTCGAGAGGGAGCTTCACCCGTCAGGCGGCGTGCTTTGCCATGCGGGATGCCGACGCTCTCGAAAAGCCGCGAGCCCCTCGAGAGCTTCATCGCTGGTCCGGACGGCCTCATGGGCTGCGAGGGCCTCCGCCATCCGTCTCGCGACATCCGACTCCCGCGACGATCGCAGAAGCTGCTTTGTCCGGCGGACGGCGTCGGGAGCCCCGAGCATCACGGTTTCCGCCAGCGAGCGGGCCTCCTCGCCGAGGCGGTCTCGCGGCACGACGCGGTTCACGAGCCCGATCTCGAGGGCCCGCCGGGCGTCGACCGGCTCCGCGAGCAGAAAGAGTTCCCGGAGGTCCCCATTCCGCAGGCGGCCTTCCAGGACGACCGAGATCAGGGCGGGAGTGAGCCCCCGGCGAACCTCCGGGAATCCGACCTTCGCGTCATCGGCCAGGAGGGCGAAATCGCACGCCGCCATCAGTCCTCCACCGCCCGCATACGCACCTCCCTGAACGGCAGCGACTGTCGCGAGCGGCGAGCTCATGATCGTCGTGAGCAGGGCGGCAATCAGACCGGCGCTCTGCTCGGTCACGCTCACATCCGCCGCCTCAACGAGATCGAGCCCCGCGCAGAAGACCGGTCCCGCGCCGCGGAGAATGACCGCCCGGCGCCCGGGCTCAGCGGCGAGTGTCTCGAAAGCCTTCCGCAGCGAGTCGAGAAGCTCGATCGAGAGAGCGTTCCGCCGGTCGGGACGGTTCAGAGTCACGATCGCGAGCGCGTCTCCATGGCGTTCGACAAGAACAACCGGTTCGGTCATCGGTCTTCTCCCTGTGGGCGGGCCAGCTGTTCGAGCGGCATCAGGAGGAGCTGCTGCCCAAGTGATTTCCCCTGCGCATCGGTTCGCAGGGAACTCGAAAGAATCCCGGCGACCACGAAGTTCAGAGCCGTCAGGTTCGGCAACTCGTATCGCCGCACGCATTCGACCGGGACGTCAAAATAGGCTGCGACGCGAGCTGTCGTGAGCTCTGAAAGAAGCCGCGGATAGTCGCCGGGCGATCGGGCGATGACGCCAATGTTGGCACTCGTCCCCTTGTCGCCGCTGCGAGCCGAGGCGATGTCGCCGAGTCGTTTCGGCCCCCGATCAGTGGCCCCCGCGGCCATCCCGGGGGAGTCAGGAGCTGCCGGTGCCAGCACTGGCGAAACCGGAGCCGACGCCGTTGTCCGGGATTCCGTCGGCCTCGCTCCGGCCGGGGGCATCGCTGCCGCGAGGATCTCGACCTCCGGTGAGACCCGTTCCCGCGGGATGAGGCAAGGCCAGTAGCGAAGGACCGGATGAACGCGGGGGCGGCCCTCGGCATACCCCGTTGTTCCGGGTGGGCCGGCGGTAATGAGAGGCGTCAGGCTGCGCGTGAACGCCTCGACTTTTCGCCGGTCGGGGTCGGCAACGGCGAGCCGCAGGACAGTTTCAGTGTAGGCCGCGGCCCCTCCGTCGCCAGGGAGACTTCCCGTGTTCCACGGTGGCCGGCACGCCCCGGTTCCCAGCGTCTCGATGACCTGTTCGGCGAATGTGAAGCCCCGGAGCCGGAGAGACTCAAGCACCGCCTCTCCCGCCCGCCGGGCCTTCAGGGGAGCATCGGCTCCGACGATCGTCAGCGTCCCCGCCGCCCGAAAACCGTCCCGGTAGGTGGCACTCACCTTGAGCGTCCCAGGCGATTCGCTCCCGCGGGCGCCGCCGACAAACACGCGGTCGTGGCCGTGGTCGAGGACCGTGAATTCGAGGAACGAGACGGCGACATCCGGAGAGAGGTACCGACCCGGATCGCCGATCTCGTAGACAAGCTGCTCTTTGACGGTCCGAGCCGAAACGCGGCCGCCGCTCCCCCGCGGCTTCGTGACGATGCAGCTTCCGTCCCCGGCGACCTCGACGATCGGGAAGCCGATCGACGCCACGTCCGGAATCTCGAGCCAGTCGGTCGAGATCCCCCCGGTCACCTGGGCGCCACATTCAATGAGGTGCCCCGCCACCGTCGCTCCGGCGAGTCGGTCCCAGTCGTCGGCACGCCAGCCGAAGTGATGCCGGCACGGGCCGACGGTCAGGCTCGGATCGGCCACCCGGCCGGTGATGACGATGTCCGCCCCTCGGTCAAGGGCTTCCACGATCGGATCCGCTCCGACATAGGCGCTCGCCGTGATCAGCCGGTCCGCCACGTCGGAGATCGGCTGGCCGGTATCGAGATTTGCCGCCCAGTCGGGCGAGTGACCGGTCGTGAGATCGCTCTGCAGCAGTGGCAGGACATCGTCGCCGGAGACGATGGCGATTGTCCGGTCCGAGACACCCGCCTTCGCGAGCACATCTCGACAAGCCGCCGCACAGGCTTTGGGATTCAGTCCACCGGCGTTGGTGACGACGCGGCAGCGACCTCCGGCTTTCCAGTAGGGAGCGAGCGAGGCCACGACGTCGACGAAGTCCCGGGCGTAACCCGCCCCGGGGTCGCGTTCGCGCTGGACCGCGAGGATCGACATCGACACTTCGGCGAGAAAATCGAGCGTCACGTAGTCGAGGTCGCGCTCCTGCGCGAGCATCTCCGACGCCGCCTCGATCCGGTCCCCCCAGAACCCATGGGCGTTGCCGATGCGGACAGGTGATCGCGGGGCGGTCATGTTCGTCTCCAGACGTCACTGAGCATTGAACCGTTTAACCGCGGTTAAACGGTTCTGTCATACCTGGAACACTCCCAATCGAAAGTCGCCCCGGGGCCGGTCGGGGATCATGCCCAGGGCGTTCAGGAGCCACCGGCGCGTCTCGTGTGGCGGGATGATCGCGTCGACCCAGCCGCGGGCCGCGCCGTAGCGGATGTCGGTCTGCTCGATGTACCGCCGGCGGATCTCTTCGCGGAGCTCCTGCTTCTCGACATCCGAGAGCGTCGTTCCCGAACGCTCCGCCTCGCGGATCCGTAGCGAGAGAAGCGTATCGGCCGCCTGATCGCCCCCCATGACGGCGTAGCGGGCGTTGGGCCAGGCGAGGATCAGCCAGGGGTCGTACGCCTTGCCGCACAGGGCGTAGTTGCCCGCGCCGAACGAGCCCCCCACGATGACCGTCAGCTTCGGAACGACCGAGTTGCTGACCGCGCTCACGAGCTTGGCCCCCGAGCGGATGATCCCCGCCTGCTCCGACTCGCGGCCGACCATGAAGCCCTGGACGTCCTGGAAGAAGACGATGGGAACGCCCTGCTGGTTGCAGTCCATGACGAACCGGGCCGCCTTCTCGGCACTGTCTTCGTAGATCACCCCTCCGAGCTGAAGCCGATGGGCCGCCGTCTGCACACGCATCTTCTGGTTTGCCACGATGCCGACGGGCCGGCCGCCGATCCGGGCGAAGGCGCACACGACCGACTTGCCGTAGTCCGGCCGGAACTCCTCGAGGGTCTGGCGGTCGACGATGCAGGTGAGGAGGTCACGGGCGTCGTACTCCCCCTGCATCGTGCCGGCGACGACGTCGTAGACCTCATCGACCGCGCGAGCAGGGGCCGCTCTCTCCGAAGCGGGGCGGGGCGCGGGAAGGAGATCGATGAGCGACCGCAGTCTGCGAAGGGCCGACGCATCGTCCGGCTCACGGTAATCGACGGTGCCGCTCACCTCGGCATGCATCCGGGCCCCGCCGAGCTCCTCCGGGTCAACCACCTGTCCGATGGCCGCCTTCACGAGGGCTGGCCCCGCCAGGCACATCTGGCTTCCCTCGGTCATGAGAACGGTGTCGCACAGGACCGGCAGGTAGGCTCCCCCGGCGACGCAGTTCCCCATGACGGCGGCGTATTGCGGGATCCCCATCGCCGAGATGACAGAATTGTTCCGGAA
>JAEYWB010000269.1 GCA_023429275.1 Planctomycetota bacterium | reverse complement strand
CGTCCGGATCCGCAACCCGGCGCCGCGAGGAACATTCCCAGCAGCACGGCCGTTGCACGGAACCGACAGGAAGACTGGCACGGCATGACATTCACCGACGGCAAAAGAGAGGAAGAGAAACGGTGCGATCGCACCTTCGGGAGCGACAGTCAGCACAGCGGCCGCGAGCGCGGGTTCGATCGGGATCGAAACGGGCCGATTCTGCGTCGGGTTTGTCCTCGACGATCACCGTGTGCCCCGTCCGCGACGGATCAGGGAACGTAGCCGCCGAGCGGCTTGCCATCCTGCGGGTGGCCGAGCTGCTGGTACGTCGCCAGATTGATACTTTCGTTCAGGAACTGCACGCTTCCGTCCGCCATGAGGGCGTTGACGCCTCCCGCGTGGAAGCTGCTGGCCGTGATGTTGGCCGCGTACCCGTGGTCGGTCGCGGCCCGCTTGCCCACATTGCCATACACCCGCCAGACATAGTTGGGCCCGCGTTCGGTACTCATCGGGACGTGCCAGGAGGCCCAGCTCGGCCAGGCGTAGAACTCCGGTGAAACTTCAGCGACTGCCATCACGTTGCTCGCCCCATCGATCAGGTCGCGGATCTTGAGCGGCGGGCCGGTCCGACGATCCCACATGCCGTGCGGGTACTTGGAGGTGGCGACCGGGATGTCGAACGCGTAGCCGTTGATTCCCTTGTAGTTCGTCACTCCGAGCGGAACCGTGCGATCACAGCTGGCATGGGGGTAACACCAGTTCGACCAGAGATAGGGGTCGGAGGTCCGGCTGAGGGGACCGGTAATGTCGCTGGGGCAGGTATACTGCGGCATCGGCATCCGGGCGATGCTCAGGTTCGACGGCGTGCCGGTCCCGTCGCTGATCGGGCGACTGAAATTGAACTTGTTGTAGACGTTGTCCTGCTCCATGTAGGGAAGGATCAGTACCATCCAGCTGGCGCCGTTGAAGTTGGTTCCGCACGCGCTGCCGCCTGGGCCATTCGAGAAGCAGACGTTCGGCGGGAAGCAGTCGTGAGTCTCCACGTAGTTGTGGAGCGCCACGCCGAGTTGCTTGATGTTGTTCTGGCACTGGCTGCGGCGGGCCGCCTCGCGCGCCTGCTGCACAGCGGGGAGCAGGATCGCGACCAGGACCGCGATGATCGCAATCACCACCAGCAGTTCGATCAGCGTGAAACCACGCCGAAGGGAAACAGGGCGCATGACGAGGGCCTCGGATGGAGAGAGGAGCGGGAGAATGAATGCTTCGAACAGACAAGCCGCCACGCAGCGGCCGGAGGATCGTTGATGCCCCTTGTCTTCGGAGCCGAACCGGCGCCGGAGGCCAGGGGTGGAAGGTCGCAGGACGTCAGTGTTTCGGGGGAGGACCGAGCGTGCTCCCCGGGTTCAGGGAGAGCGGAAGGTCAAGGGTTTGTTCGGATTCCAGTGGAAGGACGCCGCTCCGCATGCGATCGAGGAGTTCGATTGCCTGGCGTCCCATTTCGACTTCGTCGACGGTCACGGCCGTCAGCTGCCGCACGATCGCCTGACCTCGCTGCGTGCCGCCAAAACTGATCACGGAGATATCCGCAGGGATCCGGTATCCGGCGCGGGTCAGCAGGAGAAACAGGAGCTCCGCAAGTGAGTCGAATCCCGCAAAGATGACGGTGGGAGGGTCGTCGCTCTCGATGACAAGCCGCTTGAGGGCCTCGCCGAATTCGTCCTCGTGATCCGCCACGGCGGGAGACGCGTCGACACCGCAGAACGATTCCAGTCGCGCTGCGGGATCTCCAGTTTCTTGCAGTGCCCTTCGAAAACCGGCTTCGTAGGAGACGGAGGACCGCGCCCGATGCGTCCCGAAGAAGACCGCCTTGCGATGTCCCGCCTGGATCGCTGCCTGCCCCGCCCGGTTACCGACTTTCTCGAAAGGAATCGCCAGTAGCGGGGCCCGGATCTCCTCGACCCGTCGCGAGCAGAAGACGACCGGAATCCCGTGCTTCTGGAGCTGCCGGATCTGGAAGGCGGGAGTGGTCGGAAGTGTTGTCGGCACGATTGCGACGCCAGCGACCTCATGGTCGATCAACTGCAGGATCGCGTTCCCCTGCTTGTCGATGTCGTTGTTCGTGTTGCAGACGAGGATCTGGTGATGCACCTCTTCGGCCGACTCTCCGAAGCTCTTCAGGAGCGAGGGATAGAAGCCGTACTGCGTTTCGGGAACGACCAGTGCGTAGAGTCCCGATCCGTTCTTGAGCCCTTGGAAAGCATTCTCCTGGACGAAGGTCCCTTTGCCGTGAACCCGGGAGACGACGCCGTCCTGCTCGAGGGCGGCCATGGCCTGCCGGACGGTGCTCCGTGCGACATTAAGCGACTCGGCCAGCCGCTTTTCTGAAGGGAGCGCCGTGCCCGGCTTGAGACGACCTTCCCGCATTTCGGCCAGAATGTGATCCCGGAGCCGTTCGTACTTCGGCCGCGCCGCGTCCGCCGGCGCGTCATTCAGATCGGGGAGAAGAAGGAGGTCTGACACGGGGGAATCCCCAATGGCACAACCCAGAAAGAGTCGTGTCGCCTTTCAACAGGTACGAATCACAGCATACCTGTTGGAAAGATCCCATCAAGAGATGACGATGAGCTCTTTAAAGATATGCGAATTCTCATGAAATCTTCAGTGGGCATATCCGCTCACGGTCAGCGCAGGCCCCGTGATCGCTGACCGTCGCAACAGGTACGAACCTCGTCGGATGTGCGGGCGCGTCATTTCAGGGCGTAGAGCTGATGCGCGTTCTCGCGGAAGATCGCTTCGACGGCCGAGTCGCCGATTGCAGTCGACTGCACGGCCACCTTGAGTGCCCGCAGCGACTCATGCCCGACGAGCGCGAGATCGATTTCGCCGTAGGCGACGTCCAACTGAGTATTCGCAGCCGAGATCCAGAGGAAGCTGTCGCCGAGCGCGACACATCGACCGCGAAGGTGGGAAACCGGGAAGTCCGATCCATAGAGAAGCCGCGAGGGGCCGAACGTCCGCAGGATCGCTTCGATCGCCCCGCAGTCGGTGACGGCCGAGGTGTCGAACCAGACATTCGCCAGCCCGCGCAGGGAGTCGATCCCCTCGATCGTGTGGTGCGGATTGAACCCCCGAGCGGCATGCGCCAGGATCAACCGCATTCCGGGATAGCGCTCGCAGTACCTCCGGATCATCTCCTGGTTGGCCCGATCCGCCAGGGCCCGTGAACGAACGATGTGCAGGGTGATCGACAGGTTCTCCTCGTGGGCGATCTGCACCTGCGGCTCCGGCAGGTACTCCTCGATCAGCGAATCGAATGTCGGCCGGCGGGAGGAATAGACGTGGTAGCACTTGATCCCCACGAACCCGTGCCGCCGGACCGTCTCGCGAATGAACTCCGGGTCCTGCGACGGTGTGATGAGCATCTGCCCGCGAGAACCACTCCGCCCCCGCAGCTCGTCGGCCAGGAAGAGGTTGGAGGCGTCGATGTCGACCCGCGCATGAGGGTAGGGGAAGAACAGCCCCTCATGAGCCCGGCCCGGAATCAGTTCTTCGATCGACCTGTCGAAGGCCGCGCTCCCGGCCACCGGGGGGCCTGACGTGACGAGCCCGGGCCGGGCGTCCTCGGGGAAATGATCCGCGCGATACCAGTGGGCATGGGCGTCAAAGATCCGTGGCGGGACAAAGCTGTCGAGTTCCCGACGGAAGAGTTCGCGATCGGCGTCGTTTACGACCCAGTCCGGTGCGCTCGGCATCGTCAGTTCTCCCAATCGCGGCGGCCGTGAACCCCAAGGCCACGAAGTCATCGTGGACGAATCGTCATCGCTCTCGGACCGTCCTACCGGACGAGCCGTCGAAAGGCGTCCTGCTGCGCCGCACATTCGAGGCGATCCGCCAGAGATCCGCTGTCGAGCGCGTCGCGAAGCAGGCCGAACGTCTCGCGGGCGGCCACGAGCGTCTGCTGCTTCTCGGCCTCTCCCTGAGCGGCATTGAGATAGAACGACGCGTAGCCATGGCAGCCCCGCTTAGCCATCTCCTGGATGTAGAACGTGGCGGCCTGCCCACGCTGTGTGACGTCGTCGATGTCGAAATCGAGGCGCGGATGAAGGTCGATCCCGGTGCAGCGGACGGGACACCCGGTCTCTTCCGCGACGCGGTTCAGGCCCTGCTTCAACTCCGCTCCATAGGTCTCGAGCTGTTGCGACACGTTGCGGCGGCGGGCCTCCCGCATGGTCGTCAGGGCGGCCTGCAGGCCGATCGTATCGCTCCAGTAGGTGCTGGAGAGGAACATCCGAGCGGCGGGTTCCATCACCTCCCGCCGGCCGACGACAGCCGCCATGGGGTAGCCGTTGGAAATCGACTTCGCGAAGACAGCCATGTCGGGAGTCACGCCGAGCCGCCCCTGTGCCCCTCCCGGGCCGAACCGCAGTCCGGCGGAGATCTCGTCGAAGATCAGGGCGACGCCGTGCTCCCGCGTCAGTTTCGCCACGCTCGCGAGATATCCCTCCGCGGGCCATTCGGACCGGAGCGGCTCCATGATGACCGCGGCGACCTCCCCGCGATGCCGGTCCAGCAGTTCGCCGAGCGCGGCCGGATCTCCCTGGGGAAACGGGATCGCTGTCCCGGCGAGGGAACGGGGGACGCCGATCGGTTCGATCCCGGGGAAGAGATGGCTGTTGAGGCTCGCGTCGGCGTCGAGGTTGGCGGCCATGTACCAGTCGTGCCAGCCGTGGTAGCCGCAGAAGAGGACTTTGTCCCGGCCCGTCGCCCCGCGAGCGATGCGGACCGCCATCGCGCACGCCTCTCCGCCGCTCTTGGCGTAGCGGACCATCTCGGCGCACGGGATGTCACGGCAGAGCTCTTCGGCCAACTCGATCTCGAGCTCATGATTGACCGAGTACATCGTCCCGTCGGCGATCTGGCGGCGGACCGCCTCGTCGACGACCGGATCGGCGTACCCCAGGAGGATCGCGCCGATCCCGCTGATCCAGTCGACGTACTCGAAACCGTCGACATCCCAGAACCGGGCCCCCTGGGCGCGAGCGGCATAGATGGGCGAAACACCGTACGCGACCCGGTTCGGCCGTCGGCTGACGAGCTGGGTTCCCCCCGGGATCAGCTCGAGGGCCCGCCGGTAGAGCTCCATCGAGCGCGGAACACGCGTCGGCGCGGAGCGGTGGGGCAGAGCCGCGGGAGGGCTCTCGGAGCGGGGTACGGGACGGCTCATCGGTCCTCCAGTCCCAGCAGAGAAAGAGAGTCGCGGTGGATCATCGCTTCGATCGCCTTCTCGTCGAGCCGCGGGAGCGCCGTTCCCTCCAGCATGGCGTTGAGGCTGCGGAGCCCCTTGAGAGTCGCGTCGACTGTCGTGAACGGGTAGTCGGTGCCGAACAG
>JAEYWB010000246.1 GCA_023429275.1 Planctomycetota bacterium | reverse complement strand
GCCCTGATTGGCCGCCGACGCAAGTGACTCGCCAGGCGTCCCCGGCACGACAATCTTTTGAACTCGAAGGAGAACGACAAACGCCTCGGAACCTCTCGAATCCCCTCCGCCGGCCCTGACGGTGGCCTCCTGCAGGATGGGCGAGGCGGCCTGTGGCGACTGAAGGCCAGAGCGGCTTACCGCAATGGGGACACTCGGCCCGCAGCCACGAATCCGCTGGCATCGAATCCGTGACCTTCCGAAAGACCGGCCCGCCGCACGGGATCGCGCCCGCCGGAACGATCAGGATCCTCCGATATCGTACCGGACGCCGACTGGCGGCGGTCAGCGCCGTCGGCTCGATGCCTGAAGCCCGGCGACGGTGGATCCCGTCATTCGTCGATCCCCCGTCGATCGACCGTCAGCCCGCGGCCGTCGGAGTCGCCCATCGCCCGCTTTCGACGTGGAAATTCCGGGAGACGGTCATTCGACGTATCGCCACTTTCGGCTGGCCCCTGATCTGCCTAAGATGATTGAAGAGGCGAGGTGCCCGGCTGAATGTGTCAGGTGCCGCCCGGAGAATGCCTAACGGACGGAGTCATCGGTTCGACGGCGCCTGTTTCCTGGTTTCGTGGCCTGTCAGAGTCGAACGGACGAGGTGAATCGTGGTTCTCGCCTACATCATGCAGCCGACCGCCTGGCTGATTCTTATCGTCGTCGTCCTCGTTCTCTTCGGCAGCCGCCTTCCCGACGCGATGCGAAGCCTCGGTTCCTCCGTCACCTCCTTCAAGAAGGGGATGAAGGAGGGAGAGAGAGATGACGACGACGACGCCAAGCGGCTCGACAAGTAAGCCACGCTGAGCAAACCGCCTGTTCCGAACCGGACTCCTCTTCGTCGCATCCCGGCTTTTCCGCCTCATATTTGCTCCGCACCTGGTTCTCTCAGACGTCCGCTGGCCCGAACGGGTTCCCTCAGCCTGACTGTCCCGTGACCCGGCGCCTGACCGTTTGATCGATCCAATGCCTTTCCAGCCGCGCCGCCGTCCTGCCCATGAGTCCCCGGGAGCCTCCGGCCGCGACGACGGGCCTCGCACTCCGCGCGGAGCGAGACCAGGCGGCCCGCGCCCCGGCGGCCCTCGACCGGGAGGCCCTCGACCTGGCGGACGGCCTCGCCCCGGTGAGGGACAACCTTACGGCGGACGTCCGCGGCCCGGATACGGCCAGCGGGAGGAGTCCTTCGAGGACGACCGCCCCAGGCTTCCGCTTTCGCCCGACCATCTCGTCCAGCGGGATCTCGAGCCGGACTACGACAGGCCCCTGCCGATCGTTCACATCAAGTCTCCGACGGCGGCGGCGACACTCTTTCGAAAGCGGCTCGGCGACATCGACCGCCGCGCCCGGCCGGGGGACCTCGTCGACCTGCGGCTTCCTGGCGGGGTCAAGTTCGGCCAGGGGCTGTTCAACATGCGGGCCGAGGCGACGATCCGCGTCCTCACCCGCGGCGAGGAGATCGCCGACTCGGCCTGGTGGAGCCGGATGCTCCGCGCCGCCGCGGACTACCGGCGGAACTTCCTCAGTCTCAACGACGTGACGGACGCCTACCGGGTCGTCCACGCCGAGGCGGACGGACTGCCGGGAATCGTCATCGACCGCTACGGCCCCGTCCTGGCGCTCGAGGTCTACAACCTCGGAATGTTTCAGCGGGCCGCGGCCATCGCCGACCTGCTCGGCAAGCTCATGAAGGTCCCCCACTGGGTCGTCCTTCCCGCTCCCCGGACGCTCGACCACGAGGGCTTCCAGGCGGAGCCGTTCGGGTCCCCCGACCTCCCGCGGTCGGTTGCCATCCAGGAGTTCGGGACGAAGTACGAAGTCAACTTCACCGAGGGACACAAGACCGGCTTCTTCTGCGACCAGCGCGACAACCGCCAGCTGCTGACGAAGTGGACCGCCGGAAAGTCGGTGCTCGATCTCTGCTGCTATACCGGCGGCTTCTCCGTGGCGGCGAAGGTCCGCGGCCAGGCCGGCGAGACGACTGGCGTCGACCTCGACGAGAATGCCATTTCGCAGGCGAAGCGCAACTCGCGGATCAACAAGCAGACGATCCGCTACGTCCACTCGGATGCTTTCAACTACATGCGCGACATGCGGGCGAACGGCCAGCAGTACGACGTGGTGATCCTCGACCCCCCCAAGCTCGTGCACTCCCGCGAGGAAGAAGCGACCGGCAAGGGAAAGTACTTCGACATGAACCGCCTGGCGATGCAGCTCGTCGCCCCAGGGGGACTCATGCTCACCTGCAGCTGCTCGGGCCTCCTGGAGACGGAAGACTTCCGCCGGCTGGTCATCGCCGCCGTGCCGGACGACCGCCGCTGCCAGATCATCCACAGCTCGGGGGCCGGCCCGGACCACCCGATCGCAACGAACTGCCTCGAAACGGGCTACCTCAAGACGGTCTGGCTTCGGTTTCCGGTGTAGGGTCGGTCGCAAACGCAATGGGTCGGCAGGGACGTCCGCGGGCGAAGAGACGGCCGGCGTTCGCGAGTCCGGAAGCTGGTCCCTTGCGGGGATGGGGTCACTGCCATCGATCGTGGCGAGGTTCCGGTATCCGGAGAGGTCGATGTTCTCCGAAACGAACCTGACGGCCCCGTCGGACATCAGAAACATGCCACCACCGGGATGGTCGCTGGCGAATGAGTAGCGAGCGGCGTGTCTTCGTGAACATGAGAGGGCCGACGACGGGCTTTTTCTGCCTCCACCTGGCCGCAGCCCTCAACTCAGCCTTCACCCATGCCGAAGAGTTGATACGATGCCACACTCGCCGGGAGTGCTCCCCGACCAGATGACACTCAGTGCTGCGTGACGCGACCTCCGCGCAGCTCGGGAGCCTGATTCATGACGACTCCGGTCCGCCGCGGCACCGCTTCGCCCGCTTCGCCCGCTTCCTCGGCTGTCTCTCCGTTTTCCTGGCTGCAGCCCTCCTGCATGCCGATTTCCGTCCAGTCGCGGCGGTGGATGCTCAAGGCGGGAATGGCCGGCCTCGCGGGACTTGGTGGAGTGACGCTGCCAGGGATCCTCGGCGCCAACGAGGCCGTCGGCAGCAAGAGCTCATCCAGCAAGAAGTCCGTCATCCTGATCTGGTTGTCAGGGGGCCCGAGCCACATCGACATGTGGGACCCCAAGCCGGACGCACCGGCGGAGATCCGCGGTCCCTACAGCCCGATTGCCACAAAGGTCCCCGGCGTTCAGCTCTCCGAACACCTTCCGCTGCAGGCCTCGATTCTCGACAAGATGTCGATCCTCCGGTCGGTCGACTGCCGGGCCAGCAACCATACCCCGATCACCCTCCAGGCCGGCAACCCCCTCGCCCGCCGGACCGACAACGGCAAAGACGGCGACGGCTGGCCCTCCATGGGCTCGATCGCCTCCCGATTCCGCGGCCCGAACCACCCGGACATGCCCGCCTTCGTCGGCCTCGCTCCGTCGTGGGTCGCCGACGTCTACGAGGCGGGAGACCTCGGCTCGCAATACGGGGCGGTCAAGGGGCTCGACGTCGTCGGAAAGTTCGCCCTTCCCAAGGGGATCGAAGCCAGCCGCCTCGGTGACCGCGAAACGCTCCGAAGCTCTTTCGACCGGCTTCGAAGAGACCTCGACCAGAAGGCGACGCTCGAAAAGCTCGACCGCTACACCCGCCAGGCCTACGACATGGTCCAGGGGGGCCACGTCCAGCGGGCGTTCGACGTCTCGCAGGAAGATGAGGCGACCCGGCAGTTGTACGGCAAGAACGAGATCGGCTCGAACGTCCTCCTGGCCCGCAGGCTCGCAGAAGCGGGAGTCACCTTCACCGTCGTCAGCGGCAAGTGGGGGTACTTCGACCACCACGGCGACAACGTCCAGTGGATGGGAATCGAGAAGGGCCTGACGCCGCTGATGCCGAACGTCGACCGGGCGATGTACGCGCTCGTGACCGACCTCGAGCAGCGGGGGATGCTCGACGACACGCTCGTCTTGATGATGGGCGAGTTCGGCCGCGCCCCGATGATCAACAAGGAAGCGGGCCGCGATCACTGGACGAACGTCATGTCGATGCTGGTCGCCGGCGGCGGCCTCCGCCACGGCCAAGCGGTTGGCGCGACCGACAACAAGGGCTTCGACGTCCTCGACAGCGTCATCCGCCCGCAGGATCTCGCGGCCACGGTCTTCCAGCACCTGGGAATCGACCTCAACTCGCAGTGGACGAACCTGCAGGGCCGCCCGATGCCGGTGGTGGTTGAAGGTGGGCGTCCGATTCCGGAGCTAGGCCCTGTTTGAAAACTACGACCTCGGCGTCCACTCTGGCGAGAAACCCAGGAATTTGTGGGCTTTGTGGCGTTCGCGAGGGGTTTTCAAACAGAGCCTAGTCTGAAAGGCCCCTGACCAGTCTGGACCGCCGGACGTCGATTCCGAAGCGGAACGAAATACGCGCGACCCGGTCTGCATCAACCAGCCGACGGGTGCTGGTCCGTGCTTCGAACCCGATACCGGCTTGTGCCTGCCGACGCCTGATCAATGGCGATCGGGGTCAGTGCCAGCCGCCGATTCGTAGCGCCGATCTCGCGGAGTGAGATGGCTACAGCGCGAGACGCTACTCACGACGTTCGAGCGGCGTCTCGGTCATCGTCTTGAAGGCATTCGCCCGCTCGGGATCAGTCGGGCGGATCTCGTAGAACAGTCCACGCCGCAGGCAGGGGTTCCCCTGGGCAATCGCGGCCGCCGCGTCGAGGTTCTCGGCGAGGATGTACCAGTAGCCGCCGATCACTTCCTTGGACTCCCCGAACGGGCCGTCCGTCACGCCGCGGCGGGAAACCGTTTTCCCTTCGTGACCGAGCCGCGAGCCGGTCCGCATCTTCCCTTCGTCGATGTTTCCGGCGAGCCAGACGTAGAACTGGTCGATGGCCGTCTGGATCTCTTCCGGGGGCAGCCCCGGATCCCACTGGCCGCGGGAGATGACGACAAATTCCGAAAGGTGCGGGGACTGGCTCATGGAGGGATGATACCGTCACGGCCCCGTTTACAGGGATGTCGCAGAATGCGCCCGCCAGCCCAAGGCGGTCGGCGCCCTCGTTACAGCTCGATGCGGGTCGGCGCATACACCTTGGTCGAGTCCGACCGGCGGGCCGCGCCGACCAGGGCTCCTGAGTTCGCGTACTCGACCTTCGCCGGGCAGCCGTTGTTCTGGGAGCCCCGGTTCCGAAGGGAGATGCAGAGCATGTCCC
>JAEYWB010000380.1 GCA_023429275.1 Planctomycetota bacterium | reverse complement strand
GCCTTGACCAGCCTGGCCGACTCGATGATCTGGGCTTCCGATTCGACCGAGCAGGGGCCGGCGATGATCCCGATGTTTCCACCGCCGATGACGAGGTCGCGGACCCGGACGACCGTCGCTTCGGGCTTCGTCTCCTTGCTGGCGACCTTGTAGGAGGCGAGGATCGGGACGACTTTCTCGACCTCTTCGCACGACTCAAGCGTCTCGCGCACGCTTTCGGCCCTTTTCTCGCCGACGGCGGCGATGACGGTCCGCTCGGTCCCTTCGATCACGTGGGCCTTGAGCCCGAGGTCTTCGACCCGGCGGATCATCCGCTGGATCATTTCGGCGGTCGCGCCGCGCTTGAGAACAACAATCATGATGACACCAGGAAGTGGGCTGTGGGCTTTGGGCCGCAGGCGGTAGAGGGTCGTAAACGAAAAAAGCCCTGAAATCCTTGGTCGGGGATTTCAGGGCCTTGAATCTTGGGTTGATAGACGGCGGTCGTTCACCCGGCCCGGAAATCCCGGTACAGATACCAGAAGAAAAACCCAAACGGCGCCCGGAACGGGACGGCGGAGGCTTTCGAACTGGCGACGACGGTCGGCATCCAATTCTTTTACCCCGACAACAGGGGCCTGTCAATCAGTGGTGTGACTCGGGTGATCGCCTCGAGACTCGCCTGAGCCCCGAGGGGAATCGCGTCACTCTGTCGTTCGGCGAGCCGAAACATGGAAAAAGATTAGCGGAGATCAGCGGCGATCAGTGTTCCTCTTCTCCTCATTCGGGGGCCGACACCCGCGCTGAGGAAGGACGAGGAGGGGAACACTGATCTTCGCTAATCCTCGCTGATCAGAGTCCATTTCGTTCGGGCGGTTGCACCCTGCTCACGATGTGGCAGGCCGTGAGAGCCGGCCTTCCGAAGATATCAGCCGGCCTTGCTCTGATGCCGCGATCTGTCGTCAACGATCAAAGATCGGGAGGACGTGATTCGGCACCTGCAGGATGATCAGGGCCATCGCGGTGCTGTAGTCGTTGCCGAACCAGGGATCGCTCCACCCGCCGTCGTTCGACTGCGAGCTTCGCAGCTCGGAACGGATTCCCGAGTACCACTGTTCCCACATCCGCCCGCCGGCATGCCACGCTGCCTGCGTCGCGTAGTAGTGGCCGTAGAAGTAGTTCTCCTGGTCTCGAATGATCGCGATGCCGGGAAAGTACTGCTGCAGGTAGCGCCGGCCGTTCTCCATGACGGGGCCGTCATGCACGCCTGATGTGTAAAGCGATGCGACCGCCGCCGCGGAGCGGGGGAACTTGCTCTCGGCCGCTTCGAAGAGGCGATACCGGAAACCGCCGTCAGCATTCTGGCACCGCGTGACGTAGTCGATTCCCTGGTCGATCGTCTTCTTCGGAACCGAGATCCCGGTATTCCGCGCGGCACGCAGCGCCATCAGCTGGCACGCGGTTACGGAAATGTCGGCCTCATTCGAGGCGGGAGTGTATCGCCAGCCCCCCTGGTCGTTCTGGGCATCAATGATGAGGTCGACCGCCCTCCGCAGCACTCCGCGAAGGCTGGTCCGCTCGGTCATGCCGTAGACCTCGGCGAGGAACATCGTTGCGAACCCGTGGCCGTACATCGGCCCGTGATAGCTGACGCCGTCCTCGACGATGTATCCGGTCGGAGCGGACCGGGTCTGGAGGTAGTCGATGACCCGCTCGATGTTGTTGCCGTACGGCCCGCGTCCCGGTGTGCTGCCGGACGAAAGGAACGCGAGACCGGCCAGCCCGGCGATGCCGACGTTCTTCTTGTAGCTGCCGTTCGCACCGAAGGCGCCGTCGTCCAGTTGCCGCTCGGCAAGCCACTTAAGACCGCGGTCGATCGAGGCTTGGATCTCGGGAGTGATCAGCTCCGGCACCTTCCTTGCGGACTCCTGCCCGCGGAGCGGTCCGGCGAACAACCCACTCGCCAGTGCGGAACCGATGAAGGCCCGGCGTGAGAGGCGTCCGCGCGGCGGGTTTGAGTCGAATGTCGGCACGGCGAGAAGCACGGAAGGTTCAGCAGAGGCCAGGTAGGATATCGACAGTCCGTTCGGCGAGGGAGAGAGAGGTCGTGTCGACGCTTTCCGATGTCACTTCGGAGAGTGGAGTCGGTCGGGAACGAGAGAATATCCTCCAGTGAGGCCGCATTCCGACCTCTCGTCTTCTGGAATGACCGAGGAGTTCAACTGATGACGCAGCACAAGGACGATCCGAAGGCACCTCCCACCGGAAATGGCTGTCACGCCGAGCACGACCGGGAGGTTCCCGAGATCGACCTCCTCAGTCCACTGACGATTCGGGGGGTGACGTTTCGCAACCGGATCGTCATGGCTCCGATGTGCCAGTACATCGCCAGGGACGGGTTCGCCGACGACTGGCACCTGGTGCATCTCGGGAGCCGGGCTTCAGGGGGCGTGGCCCTCGTCATCGTTGAAGCGACCGCCGTCGCCCGTGATGGCCGGATTACTCACGGCGACCTCGGAATCTGGAGTGACGAGCACATCGAGCCCCTCGCGCGAATCGCCCGGTTCGTCGAATCACAGGGAGCCATCGCGGGGATTCAGCTCGCACATGCCGGCCGGAAGGCGAGTTGCGATCTCCCCTGGAAAGGGGGCGCCGGGCTTCTGACCCCGGAAGAGGGAGGCTGGCCGGTCGTCGGCCCCAGCGCGATTCCGTTCGACGAGGGCTATCCCCTCCCTGCCGCGCTCGACGAGGCGGGGATCGACGGGATCGTCGCGGCCTTCGAAGCGGCAACGAAGCGAGCTCTCAAGGCGGGGTTCCGGCTGATCGAGGTTCACTCGGCGCACGGCTACCTGCTCCACGAGTTCCTTTCCCCGCTCAGCAACCAGCGGACGGACGCCTATGGCGGAAGCCTCGAAAACCGGATGCGGCTGACGCTCCGGGTCGCTCAGAGGACTCGCGAACTCGTTCCGGCGGACCTTCCCGTCTTCGTCCGGATCTCGGGGACCGACTGGGCGGAAGGGGGCTGGGATATCGACCAGTCGGTGGTCCTCTCCCGGCGGCTCAAGGAACTCGGAATCGACCTGATCGATGTTTCATCCGGCGGGCTTGTCCCCCGGGCCCGGATCCCCGTCGCCAAGGGTTACCAGGTCCCGCTGGCCCGAAAGATCCGCTCCGAGGCCGGAATTGCGACGGGAGCGGTCGGCCTGATCACAGAGGCCGCCCACGCGAACGAAATCGTGACGGGTGAGGACGCCGACCTTGTCTTCCTCGCACGGGAACTTCTTCGGGAACCGTACTGGGCGATCAAGGCGGAGCAGGAACTCGGCGCGGAGCCGACCTGGCCGATCTCGTACGGTTATGCCGTCAAGCGGCGAGCGAGGTAGCAGCCCGTCGTCCGCCCGTGCGACGAGCCGGCTCGCGCTGGCATACCGTTCGAGCGATCCGCTGGCCCCGGCTAAAGAATCGCCTATGAAAACGAAAGTACCCGCCGGTTCCGGCGGGTACTTTGAAAGTCAATCCGATCGTCGACCGATCAGGCCTTGGCAGCCTTCTCGAGCGCGCCCTTGACGGTGTTCGCCACTTCGTCGAACACCTCGGGGTTGTGGATCGCGAGTTCGCTGAGCATCTTCCGGTTGAGGTCGATGTTGGCGAGCTTCAGGCCGTGGATGAGCTGCGAGTACCGCAGGCCGCGCATTTCGGCGGCGGCGGTGAGCCGCATGATCCAGAGCTGGCGGAAGTCACGCTTGCGGACCTTCCGGTCGCGGAAAGCGTAGCAACGGGCGCGGCGAACGTGCTCCTGCACTGTTCTCCACAGCCGGCGCAGTCCCCCGACGCGTCCTGCGGCCTCCTTGAAAATCCGCTTCTTCTTCTTGTGACGGGACTTCCCGTACTTCACTCTCATGGCATCAATCCCGATGACCCGGCGGGTCCGTCAGAGGAAAAAACAGGCAATTATCCGGCTCGGCGCCCTCGCCATAGGCTGTCCGATGGCCGGTGGACCAATCAGACCCCGGGGCTCAAGGCAGCCGCAATCTTGGCCGCATTCGTCCCCGTCAGCACACCATCCTGCCGCAGATGGCGCTTCCGATTCCCGCTCTTCTTGCCGAGGATGTGACCACGGAAAGCTTTACGGTGCTTGACTTTACCTGACGCGGTCACCTTGAACCGCTTCGACAATCCCTTGTGGGTCTTATTGGGCTTGGGCATGACGTCCGCTCTCAGCCAAAAATCGGAAAGGGAAAAGTATAACGGCACCTGCCGCGCCGTGCCACTCAACATTGTCGTAACTTCGTGGCCGCATCTTGCCCCTCTTCCAACCGTGTGGCAGACTGTCGCGGTCGGTGCACCCTTCTATCCCGTCCGCAACGGCCGACCGCCTCAAGGTTTGGAATCAGGACATGACCGTTTGTTCACATTTTCGGCTCGGCCTTCGTCTTGCGGTCTTCTCACTCCTCGCACTGGCCGCACGTCCGGTCTCCGCGCAGGGGCTCCTCTGGCGGCTGCCGCAGGAAGAGGGAAAGTGGATCCGGTTCGAAGGGACATATAAGCAGACGGTTCATCGTCCCGACAACCCGGCCGGGGATCTCAACGTCGAGTGGGCCAAACACCTGACGATGAAGTCGCTCAAGAAGGAAGAGGTCGAGTGGCGCGGCATGACCGGGCCCGCCTGGTGGATCGAGATCAAGGTGGTCACCGGCCACGTCAAAGAGGGGATCATCGATGCCGGCCCGGGCGGAGTGAAGATCTACAAGGTCCTCGTCCCCCAGGCGGCCATCCAGGGGAAGGTCAATGAAGAGGTCGCCGCGGGCCGCGAGGTCTACGTCTCCTACATCCCGATCGTGAAGGGGTTCCGGAAGGTGGGAGAAGAGGCCGCCCAGCCGATCGAGAGCGGAAACTTCGACCT
Source organism: Planctomycetota bacterium (assembly GCA_023429275.1). GTDB lineage: Bacteria > Planctomycetota > Planctomycetia > Planctomycetales > Planctomycetaceae > Planctomyces_A. The sequence continues at coordinate 5,541 of JAEYWB010000380.1, read as the reverse complement.
CTATCCCGTCGTCTCGCAGCTCCGGCACTACCGGGACCTGGAGTCCGCCGGCGAAGAGACCCTGCAGACGCCGCTGGGCGATGCCGCCGGTTCTCTCTGGAAGGGGACTGCGGTCTCTGAGAACCGCACTCAGCGGATCAATACGTCAGCCGAGATCGGTCGGACCGACGATCCGAAGTTCCTGTTCGGAGTCGCCAGGTGGACGGCGACGGTTGCGACCGAGGAAAAGATTTCGACCGCTCCCCGGACCGACTTCCAGCCGCGGGTGGAGGTCGTCGAGGCGATGAGCGCGATCGAAGCCGGCGACGGGGCAGAGTCGGAGATCGTGGCGGATGACGCTGCGGCCCCCGCGGCAGAAAATGCGAACTGAGGTTCAGGAGTCGGCTGTCGGCTGCAGGCGGCGGAAGAGGGGGATCGCATCCATGCGGAATGACTCAAGGCCGTTCCTCCTGCAGCCTGGCGTCTTCGGCTGGAAGCCTGTGCTTCGGTGTTTCTTCCTGGCTCTCCTCCTGTTGCTCGACGGTCCGAGTGTCGGGCGGGGCGACGAACTGATCCTCCGCTCGTGCAAATTCTTTGACTACCTCGGCGGCAAAGGGACCGTCCCGCGAATGGTGACCTACGCACCGTCGCAGCTCGATCCGCGCAGTGACGCCAGTCAGAAGGCGCTCAAGACCAGTTCGATCCGCGCCGATCTCGAGGCGATCCGTCCGGCGTTCGACGGTCTCGTCCTGTATGGCTACCACGAGGCCTCCACGCCCCGGATTCTCGCCGTTGCCGCGGACCTCAAGTTTCGTGCGGTCGTCCTTGCGGTCTGGGATCCGAAGTCCCTGGCCGAGATCGACGGCGTTGCCGAGATGGGCAATACGCATGCGGACGACTTTGCCCTGGCGGTCCTGATCGGAAACGAAGGGCTGACGTTCAACCGCTATGAGGAGGAGGATCTCGTGATCGCCGCGCGGCGGCTGCGGACGAAACTTCCGGTCGGCATTCCTTACTCGACGAGCGAGCCTCTCGTCGGCTACCAGCGGGAGTCGATCTTCGAATTCGGCGACTTCCTCGCCCCGAACATTCATCCGGTGTTCGACCGGCCGAAGATGAATCCCAGGGAAGCGGCCGAGTGGGTTCACATCGAGGCCGCCTCTCTCGCCCGTCGCGCCGACCGGCCCGTGGTCGTCAAGGAGACCGGCTTTCCGCATGACGGGCGGAACCGCTACACCCCGGAACTGCAGCCCGAGTTCTGGAAGGAGTACACCGCTCCGGGCCTTCTCGTGAAATCGGGAACGCCCGGTGGTGCGTGGCGCTTCCACGGCGTGGCGTTCGACGCCTTCGATCTCCCGTGGCGGAGCGAGCAGTCGAAAATCGACCTCGATAAGTCGTGGGGGATGATGTCGAAGGATCGAAAGCCCTATGCGGCGTTCGAGGTCTGGGACTCACTAGAGGCGGCTCCCGCGGGAAGGTAATCGAGCCTGCCGCGGCCGGACGGCTCGGGGGGGCATTGGGCACGCAGGCGCCGACCGCCGGAATCCATGGCCATGGACCATGAGCTCTCCTGACCAGGACATCGATCGCCGTCGCCCCGTCTGGGAGGCGTTGTCGACCCTCTTCCTCGATACGGCACTCGACGACGGGGAGCGCCGACACATCGCGCAGGCCATTGTCGATTCGGGCTACTCCCGATCGCAGATCGAGACCATTCTTTGGGAGGAGGTCTATCCTGTCGTCCAGTCGAACCTGCGTGATCCCGGTGGTGAGTGGAAGGGCTTTGACCTCGACTGGATGCAGCAGCAGATTCTGTCCGGGCTTCGTCGACGAACTCTGCTGGCGCGGGTGGCGGGCGGACTGCCTGGAAGTCCGGAGCGAATGATTCGCCAGGAATGGCAGGCGTTGCTACCGTTCCTGCCAACGGATTTCCGACATCATCACAACGCGGACTGACCACGGCATCGAACAGTCGCCTCGCTTCCATATCGAGCGGTGCGGAGGAATGGTGAGGGGGCGATTCAGCCGAATGGCGTTCCCCGCGGTGTTCACGCCGGCGTTGCTCCCAGGATTCTCATGATTACGAAGATCACCGGCACCCTCGTGGGCCTCTCCGGCACGGAAGCGACTCTCGAAATCGGCGCGTTCGAGTACGAGGTGTTCATCCCCGAGTTCGTCCGCCGTCAGCTTCAGTCGCAGATCGGCAAGACGGTCTCCCTGCAGACGATCGAATACATCGACGGCAATCCCCAGAAGGGGGGCAAGATGGTCCCCCGGCTCGTCGGCTTCCTGAGCGCCGTCGAGCGGGAGTTCTTCGAGATGATCTGCTCGGTCGACGGGGTTGGCGTCCGAAAAGCCCTCAACGCGATGGTCCGCCCCGTCCGCGAGGTGGCGGAGTCGATCGAGGAGCAGGACGTCAAGGGGCTCAGCGCTCTGCCGGGAATCGGCCCCGCGATGGCGGAGCGGATCGTCGCGAAGCTCCGTCGCAAAATGACCAGGTTCGCCCTGATGATCGCCCGCGAAGCTCCGGCCGGCGAAACCGGTTCGGCGGGACAGTCCGACATCATCAACGAGGGTTACGAAGCCCTGGTCGCCCTCGGTCACAGTCCGGCCGACGCCCGCGAGAAGATCATGAAGGCGGCACAGGCCAAGGGAAAGGTGAAGTCGGTCGAAGACCTCATCCAGGAGGTCTACCGGCAGGTTCGCGGAGAACGCGCCGGTTCGTGACCCTCCCCGTCAGGTACCGCAGGGGGCATAGCGGCGAACGATCTCCCGCGCGCTCCGCAGTCCGTCGACCGCCGCGCTGACGATCCCTCCGGCGTACCCCGCTCCTTCGCCGACGGGGTACAGACCCGCAAATCCCGGCGTCTCGCGGCTGACGTGGTCGCGATCGATCCGCACCGGTGCGCTTCCTCGCATCTCGGGGCCGACGAGCGTCGCGTGCTTCAGGAAATCGCCGCGCCACTTGCGATCCATGATCGGCAGCCCCTTGCGGATCGCCTCGACGACCTGCGGCGGGAGAACAGCACTGAGATCCGCCGGGCGAACGCCTCGTTCGTACGACGACTCCAGCGTCCTGGAGGGATCCGGCGATCGGCCGTTGAGAAAATCCTTCGCGGTCTGGATCGGCGCGAGGTAATCGCGGTCGCCGAGGTCGAAGGCGATCGCCTCGAATTTCTGCTGCAGCTCCATCCCGGCCAGGGGATGCGGGCCGCCGAACTCTTCGGGTTCGAGCGTCACCATCAGGCCGCTGTTCGCAAACGGCGTGTCGTGCCGTGAGTTGCTCATGCCGTTGGAACAGAACAGTCCCGGCTCGGAGATGCTCGGGATGACGATTCCCCCCGCGCACACGCAGAACGAATAGAGATCCCGCGTCCCCCTGGCCTGGAGAGAATAGTCCGCCGCGCCGAGGAGTTCGGCGTAGTGTGGATGACCGTACTTCCAGCGGTTGACGTGCTCCTGCGGCTGCTCGATCCGGAGGCCGAGCTGGAACGCCTTCTGCCGGAAAGGGACTCCCTGGGCGTGCAGGGTGCGATAGGTGTCGCGGGCACTGTGGCCGATCCCGAGGATCACGTGGCGGCAGCGGATTTCACCGCTCGACGTCGCGAGACCCACCACTTGCTGGTCCCGCGTGACAAGTCCCTCGACGCGGCAGTGGAATCGGTATTCTCCTCCGAGCGATTCGATGAGACGCCGGAAGTTGCGGCAGATCATCGGCAGCTTGTTGCTGCCGAGGTGGGGGCGGTGCTCGTAGACGAGCGAATCGCGGCCGCCGCATTCGACGAAGGCCTGGAGCACCCAGTCGACGTCGGAGCCGGTCATGCGACAGGTGAGCTTACCGTCGGAGAAGCAGCCGGCCCCTCCTTCTCCGAAGAGATAGTTGTTCTCGCGGTCGTGCGGCCCTCCGGAATCGAACCGGCGAATCACGGGGACCCGTTCCTTCACCGGGGCTCCGCGCTCGAGCAGGATCGGCCGGTACCCTTTGCGGGCGAGGTAGAGTCCGGCGAGCAATCCTGCCGGGCCTGTTCCGACGATGACCGGCCGCTCGCTGGAGGGCTCGGCGCCGGGAGCGGGGTCGTCGAACCCCTCTTCGTGGTAGGCGACGACGTCGGAACCTGCCCGCATCCTGGCGAGAACGGCAGCCTCGTCAGGAAGCTCGACGACAGTGGAGTAGACGTACCGCAGGTCGAACCGGCTGCGGGCATCGAGGCTTTTCCGAAGGATCCGCCAGCGCGAGACATCCTCGGGACGTGTTCCGACTCGGCGCGCGATCTCTGCGGCCAGAGACGTTTCCGGCTCCTCGACGGGGAGCCGGAGGTTGTTGATGCGGAGCGGCATGGATTCGAATGCCCGGCTGGCGATGCCGGGGAAACGAGGAGCGGCCGGGTGAAGTGCTGAAAGACTCGAGTGCAAGCACTCAATGCTTCAGCTTCTGCACCCAGACCGAACAGTGGGCGTGGCGGAGAACAGTATTCGAAACGCTTCCCAGGAAGAACCGAGAGAGCGGGCTGCGGCCCCGATCTCCCATGACGATCAGGTCCGCCTGCTTCTCTTCCGCCTTCTCCAGGATCTCGTGCGCGATCTGGGCACCTTCGACCAGCGTCGCCTCGACGTTGGGGGTCACCTTTCGAAGCATCTCTTCGGCCCACTCCAGCTGGCCGCGCTGTTTGACCGTGACGTTGCTCCAGAGCCCTCCCACGGTCTGCAGAACGTCCATCCGCGCCGGATTGACCGTCGATTGAACGGAAATCAGGCTGACGTGCACATCCGGGCCGAGCGGCAACTTCGAAAAGGTCTCCACGGCGGCCTGGCTGAGATCGGAGCCGTCGATGGCGAACAGAATCCGCCGGATCGGCCGCGGAGCCGGCGTGTCAGTCGGGGCCCCGCCTGCGTCGGCGCCATCGGCCCGAGGTCCGTCGAGGCGGACGACGAAGACGGGACACGAGGCGTGGTGGCAGACGTACTCGGAGACGCTTCCGAGGAGGAACCGCCGCATGGCAGAGGCCCCGTGGGCACCGACGACGATCAGGTCCGCATGGATGTGATCGGCCGCGGAGACGATCTCGGTCCCGGGATCTCCCAGCCGAAGCTCCGTCGATACGGCGGCGCATCGGGGGCTGAGCAGGGCCGCCTCGGCGGCGATCCGCTGCGCGACTTCGGTTTTCTGATATTCCCGGGCCTCTTCGAGTAGCGCCTCTTCCACGGCAAGCTCCGACATCGGGATCGGGATGCTGGTCACCGAGAGGAGCCGAACGGTGGGGGGGGCCGCAAGCGGGAGAGTGAAGATCGCCTGCTGTGCGGCGCGGGAATCAGGGGAACCGTCCGTCGCGGCGAGGATCGTCATCATCGTTGGCGTCTCCAGGGTGTCGCTCGTGATTTTCTCATTGTACGGCGCGTTCCTCAGAATGACTCCTGTCAGCGGTGAGACTTTCGCCGCGCTCCCTGGCCGATCCGGGCACTGATGGCGGCCTGACTCTCCCGCCCAGCGACGCTGTCTTGAGAACAGCCGCATCGATCTCGCTTCGCAATTCGCCGGATTTCTCCCTTGATATATTCCTCATT
>JAEYWB010000150.1 GCA_023429275.1 Planctomycetota bacterium | reverse complement strand
TCCGCCTCGAGAATTCTCAAGAAGCGACAGGAGGATCAGGACGAGAAGAATCCGAAGGGGAAGGAGTGGACCCAGCGGCAGTTCGAACAGGACCTCAAGCACTTCGAGACCGACCGGATCTACGACTACGGCCCGCCACGGGTGAAGCTGAATCTTCAGCTCGGGCCGCTCCCGAGAACGATCGCCGAGTTCGATGTCGACGCTTCGCCGGATAAGCCGAAGGTCTACGAGTTTACCGCCCGGTTCACGACGGAGAGCGCCGGGGTCAAGTTCGAATACGCCTACGCGATTCCGCGGGTGCTCGAGAACTTCTGGATGCAGGGGCACGACACATTCGCCCGGCCGGAACTCCTGATCGACTGGTTCGAGATCGAGGGCCCCGTGTACGACGCCTGGCCCCCTTCGAGTCATACGAACATTCTCTTTGACTCGCCGCTCCGGAAGTCGGAGGAAACGAAGTACGTCCGCGAAGTCCTCGCCCGCTTCATGGCGCGAGCCTTTCGCCGTCCCGTCGAACAGGCGGAGATCGACAGCAAGCTCGCCCTGTTCACCGCGGCTCGCAGCGAAAAGACGTTCACCGAATCGATCAAGGTACCACTCGTCGCGACGCTGGCCTCACCGCACTTCCTGTATCTCGTCGAGACGACGGGGGACTCCTCCTCCAGCCAGGGAACGTCTGCCGTCTCGACCGCCCCGGCGACCAGCGAGCCGAAGCCGCTGAGTGACCACGAGCTCGCAAGCCGGATGTCCTACTTCCTCTGGTCGAGCATGCCGGACGACGAGCTCCTCCGGCTGGCGGACTCGAAGAAGCTCCGCGACCCGAAGATCCGCCAGGTCCAGGTCGACAGGATGCTGGCCGACCCGCGAAGTGAAGCGTTCGTCAAAAACTTTGCCGGCCAGTGGCTCGGGCTGCGGGATGTCGGAGCGAATCCCCCCGCTTCGGACCTCTACCCGCAGTACGACCGGCATCTCGAGACGTCGATCGTCGGGGAATCTGAGGCTTACTTTTCGGAGTTCCTGAAGTCGGACCTCGATGCCCGGCAGATGATCCGCTCCGACTTCGTGACGATCAACGAGCGGCTCGCGCGGTTCTACGGCATCGGCGGCGTCCGCGGCGACGAGTTTCGTCGCGTGAAGGTCCCGGAGGGAGTCCATCGTGGCGGCATCGTGACGCAGGCCTCCATCTTGACGACGACCTCGAACGGCACGCGGACCTCCCCTGTGAAGCGCGGGACCTGGATCCTCAAGACCCTTCTGGGGATCGACCCTGGCCTGCCGGTCGCGAACGCGGGCGAGATCGCCCCGAAGGTCCCGGGAATCGACAAGGCGACGGTCCGGAAGCGGCTGGAGATCCACCGCGAGTTGCCGCAATGTGCCCGCTGCCACAACAAGATCGACCCGCTCGGGTTTGCCCTCGAGAACTTCAACGCCGCGGGAGAATGGCGCGACCAGGAAGGATTCGGGTACAAGGGACGCGTCAACCGGGACGACCCGAAGATCGACGCCTCGTCGCAGATGCCGGATGGAACGAAGATCGACGGCGTGGAAGGACTCCAGACGGCGATGCTCGAGAAGCAGGACTTGTTTCTGGGGACGCTCGCCTCGAAACTCATGATGTATGCGTGCGGCCGCGAACTCGGGCTGGCGGACCAGCCGGTGATCAAGGCAGCGGTCCGCGACATGAAAGAGAACGGGCACACCGTCCGCTCTCTCGTGAAGTTCATCGTTGCGAGCGACACGTTTTCGAAGAAGTGAGTGTGCCGGGTGCCGATCGACCGATCGTGCCCTGAGAGAGAGTCGACATATCAACGGGCCCCGCGACCGGCGGACGGCCACTCCAGCGAGACGCTTATGTTCCACATTCGCAGGTCGCCTCTTTCCCGCCGGCACCTCCTCAAGGCGGCTGGGGCCGCTGTCGCGCTCCCGCTCCTCGACGCCATGCTCCCCCACGCCCTCGCGGCCCCGTCCACCTTCAAGCCGTGGGAGAAGTCGAACGTCGTCCATCCCCGGATGATCTGCTGCTACGTCCCCAACGGCGTCAACATCCTCGAGTGGGTCCCGGAGCAGGCGGGGCGGGACTACACCCTCTCGCCGACACTCGAGACGCTCAAGGAGCACCGCGATGACTTTTCGGTCCTCACGGGGCTCGGCCACCCGCAGTCCGAAGGGGGGCACAGCGGAGCGGATACCTGGCTGACAGCCGCGAACCTCAAGAGCAAGCCGGGCGCCGACTACACGAACAGCCTGTCGGTCGATCAGCTCGCAGCCGAGCTGCATAGCCGCGAGACGCGGTACGCCTCGCTTCAGCTCGGAGATCAGTCCGGCACGGGCGGGGCGGGGCACAGCCACACGCTGTCGTTCGATGTCAACGGGACGCCGCTGCCGAGCGAGAACTCGCCGCGGCGGCTGTTCGACCGGCTCTTCACCGCCGAGTCGGCCGGGGACAAGGCGGCGACTCTCCGCCGGTACGCCGAGCGTCGGTCGATCCTCGATGACGTCGCCGGCGAGGCCGCAAAGCTCGACCGCAAACTCGGAGCAACCGATCGCCGCAAGCTCGATGAATACCTCTCGAGCGTCCGTCAGACGGAGAAGCAGGTCGAGCGGCTGCAGTCCTGGGTCGACCGTCCCAAGGCGACCGTGGCCGAAACCGGCCTGCAGCTCGGCAGCCAGCCCGGCAACGCCCACGACCGGCCGATGTGGCTCGATGTCATGCTGGAGCTGACGTACCTCGCATTTATCACCGACACGACCCGCGTCATTACGTTCGAGTGGTGTGGCGAGGCGGGGGGCTACGGCGGAGGAGGCGAGAACCACCACGAGCTCTCGCACCACGGCGGCGATCCGGGCATGCTTCAAAAACTCGCGCAGATCGACCGGTTCCACCTCTCCCGTCTCGGCCGGTTCCTGGGAATGCTGAAGTCCACGAGCGAGGCGGAAGGCTCGATGCTCGACCGGACGATGGTCCTTTACGGCAGCGGGATGAACTCCGGCAAGGGGGGCGAGCACTCGCCGAAGAACCTGCCGACGCTCCTCGCCGGCGGAGCGAAGCTCGGCCTCAAGCACGGCCAGCACCTCGCGTTCAATGTCGACAAG
>JAEYWB010000120.1 GCA_023429275.1 Planctomycetota bacterium | reverse complement strand
GCGCCATCCACCCCGCCTCTGCCGCCAGCTCGTAGCGGTACCAGGGCTGCGGGAGGAGCATCAAGTCAGTCGCCTCCTTCTTCTCATTGACCAGCGAGGCCGAGAATTTACGGGCGAGGTTCTTGAGCTGGATGGTCCGTTGCCGTGCGCTAGGTTAGGTGATGAAGGGGGAGACGCCGCCGGAGCCTGTCCGGTGAGGAGCCATGCCAGGAGCATCGAGATCGCGGACATCGGCCACCTCGTGACGGTGCCATTCTTCAAGTGGGTCTTGACACAGAGTGCAAAGAGGACCCAAGGAGAGGCATTCGGGAGCGTCGTCGAAATTGCCTGTTCATCGGACCGACTCCGTCGTTGCTCTTTCCTCTGTGATCTCTGTCCCCTTTGCGGCTCAACCTCTTCGGACGAAACGGCTCAGGCAAGACCGACTCGCCTCCGCCAGAGCCACTCGATCGTCAGGAGACCGATGAGCCACACCCAGAGCGTCCAGGAGCTCCAGAGGGGGGTCCTTGAGACGACCGGGGCGCCGACTTCGATCGGGACCTCGCCGAGGATCCGCGCGAGGTCGGACGGTCCGGCCAGCACCTCGCCCCCGGACAGCGACGCGATTCGCTTCAGAAGCTCGTGGTTCGGAAACGGGTTCTGAAGCTCGAACGGATCGTGCAGGATCTGGATGTCGAGCGACGTGCTGTCGACCTGCGTCTGGTCTTCATATGCGGTCAGCTCGAGGCGCAGCGACTGGCTCGCGGAGCCGGTCGTGAGCGAGTCGGCGATCGGCAGCTTGAGGCCGTACGTCGGCTTGTCCCCTTCGGCGACGAGGGGAATCTCGAGCTCTTCGCCCCAGGCAATGCAGGGGCCCTCTTCGCCGCTCGTGCGGGCGATTCCCTCGGGCCATTTCAGAGGGGAGTCGTCTCCCGGATTCTCCTTGAGCGAGCTGTTCGGCTCGACCATCGCGACGATGCGGTAGTCCTTCGTCTGCCGGGCGAGTTCGTTGAAGGCGGACGAGGAGATCTCGACCGCGTCTCCCGGGTGATAGAACCGCTTGTCGGCGAGAGCGATGAGCCGCCGCCGGCCGATCGAGGAGTTTTCCGTAAGCCAGTAGACGAGGGTCCGCCAGAACCTGGTGAAGTTGCTCTGGTCCCCCTGCTTCCAGTTGGAGTTGAACTCGCTCGCCCAGGGGGGGGTGATGGCGGTCCGCAGGGCGATCGTCCGGCCGCGGCCGTACTTCCCGACGACGACGGCGGCGCTGATGCCGCCGTCAGCGGACTGTCGCTCCGGCCCTTCCTTCGGCGTCGCCGCGTTCCCCTGGATAAGGCGCCGGAAGATGTCCTGCACCGCGTTCGGATTCCCGGGGGGAGGCAGCGGAGGAGCGGCGGCGGCCGCGGTTCCTGAGATCGGACCGTCGGCGAGCGTCAGCGTCAGGTTCGGTTTCACCGCGGCGAACTGGTTTGCCCCCGAGAAGGGGGGGATTGCGGCGAGAGCCTCGGCCGTTCGGCGTTCCTCGGTGTAGAGCGACCAGATGGGGTGCGACTCCGTTCCCGGCAGCGGTTTCCAGGTGATCTGCTCCGCCGAATTCCAGTCACCGGAGGGGAGCAGTTCGACCGGAAGCATGTCGGCGATCTTCGTGTCGTTCCAGCGCCCCGACGAGAAGCTCCCCGGCCCTCCGGCCATCAGGAGCCCGCCGCCACGCTGCCCGACCCACTCCTCGATCCAGTCGATCTGCGCCGTCGTCAGGAGCCGTTCCGGGATGTCGCTGAGGAAGATCGCGTCGAACGCGGCCAGTTCGGCCTTGGTCTCCGGAAATCCGCGAGACGCGTCGAACCCCGTCTCCGACAGCCGCAGGAGCTCACCCGTTCCCGCCCGCCTGGCGACGACGACGCACTCGATATCGTCGTCCCCCGTCAGCGCCTTGGCGACGTCGGTATGCGGGCCGCGGATCACCTGCCGATCGCCGACGACCGTGGCCGAGAGAGGCTGGGATGATCCCTCGAGATAGAGGACACGGATCTTCGTCCGGTCGATCGCGATCTCGCTAGAAATCCCGTTGTTGGAGTCGGAGATCTCCTCCGCCGCGGTCGGAACGCCAACGTGAATCTTGTGCGACTCGGTCGTACTGCGGAACGAGACCGTCACCGCCTGAAACCCGCTCCGGAGCGTGACCGGGGCACTCGCCAGCTTTCGGAACGGCTTCCCGCCCGTCGGGGGAATCGTCAGTTCGACCTCGGTCCGGTAGCCGTCGAACCCGAAGCTGCGAAGGAAGACCTGGACCTCGACCTCGGAAAACTTTCGGACCCGCGGAGGGACGACTGCGGCGACGATCGAGATATCTCCCCGCTTGCCGAGACCGCCGGTCGGCAGGACGTGGACCGGGACCTTGAGGCGCCCGAACTGGGAGACGATCTGCTCGACCGCTTCTCCCTCGTCGTCGCGGGTCCGGCCGTCCGAAAAGACGACGATCCCCGCCGGGGGACGGTGGCCGAAGCGGCTGGAGATCTGCCGGAGGGCCGTGATGAGCTGCGTGTCGGAGTCGGTCGGGGCAAGCGGAACGATCGGTCGGGATGACGGCTCCCCTGGCACGGAAGGAGCCCGGATGGCCGCTTCGGCGGCATTGGCCGGCGAGGTCAGCGAAAACGGATTCTCGATCCTTTCGGCCTGCTGCTGCGCGGCTCCCGCACCCACCTGATCGAGACCGCCGCTCGCAAGAAGCCGCTGGCCGAAGCGGAACAGCTTCACGTCGACCGGGCTGTCCGGGACCTCCGCGGCCGCCTCGCGCATCGCCCGGAGGGCGTCATCCCAGCGGGTCGTCGGCTCGCCGAGCGTCATGCTCTGGGAGCTGTCGATCAGGTAGAACATCTCGGGCCGTTCGACGAGGCCCGGGGTCTGTGCCACGCGCACGGGGTTCAGAAGGATCAGAGCGAGCGTGGCAATCACGAGACCGCGGAGAACGACGAACTCGACACGGCGCGAGATCCCCGCGGGAGGACCGATCGTCCGGCGCACGGTCGCCCAGCCGACCACGGCGCACGCGACGATGGCGGCGACAGTCGGGAGAGTCAGGGGAGATTCGAATGCGAGACTTGGCACTGCGGAAACTCCGGAGGTCCGGGGCATTCCGGACGGCGGACGAAACTCTCTCTTGAGGGTTCAGGAACTCGGCTACTTCGGAGCCGAGGGGGCCGGAAGCGGCGCCGGCTTCTCCTCCCCATCGGCTGCCGAAGCCTTGATGGCCTCACGGGCAGGACCGGCCCCCGGCTTCAATTCGTTCATGGACCGGGTCCCGGCGTAGAACGTCGTGTAGGGGCGTGTGATCGTCCCCGCCTCCTCGGAGTGGCCTTCGACTCGCCACACCTCTTCCTCTCCAAGGCGGATCCAGGCGGGACGGTTCGTGATCCGGGCCGGGGCATACTGCCACTGCCATGCCCCTCCTTCGGTCTTCCGAGCCTCGATGAGGATGAGGACTTCCGCGTCGGTCCCGGTGGTGAGCACGTACGTGAAGAGCGCGCCGTCGAGCCAGTCGGGCGAGGCGTTCTGCGGCGGAGGCTGATAGCGGAACATTGGCTGCGGCAGGAGCCGGAGCTCCCATTCCGCATTGTCGAAGTGTGTCCGGACGTCGAACTGCTTCGCCAGGTTCCGCATCTGGACGAGACGTGCCGGCTTCGCGTCGGCGGGGAGCGGAGCATCGGGAATCGGTCGGAACTCGACCCCCGTGCTCTCCGGCGCCCAGACCTTGCCGTCCGGCAGCTGCTGAGGAGGAAGCGGCTTGAGGGTCAATGCGTGGAACTCATGGAAAAACATCCGACCGCCGGCGTTGGCCGGCCCTGAGAGGATGCAGCCGACGACCTCCGGACGGCCGAGCCGCTGCCAGACGAAGATGTCGCCCGACCAGTCGTTGGGGCTCGCCCAGTGGAGGACGGGCTGGACCTCCCGTGTGAGTTTCGTCTCGCGCTCGGCGTCCGCGAAGAACTCGTAGCGATCGGCCCCCTCGCGGTAGATGGCCTGCAGAACGCGGGTCTGCGCGGCGCGGGGGTCCGCATCGGGAGTGGGCTCCCCGGCGTTCGCGACGGCGCCCGCCAGCAGCGTTCCGACCATCATCAGGCACCAGCTGTTCGCTATCATCGAATGGATTCCACTCAGAAGAGCTCTCAAGAAGAGACACAGTCGCCCGCTGGCGCCCGGCCTATCTTGCTTCAGGCCGCTTCTCTTTCGCGAGGATCTCGTAGTACCGCTCGACGAGAGCGGCATACTGGGGAGGAGTCACTTCGTCCTTGCTGCCGAGAATGTCGCCGAGAAGCAGCTCCTGGATATGGGCCTGAACTTCACGCGACACCGCGCGGAGTGCGACTGTGTAGTCCTCGGGAGCCAGCATCGCCTGCTTTTCCGGGTCAAAGCCCCACCCCTTCGCGTTCAGGCGGAACTGGTCGACCTCTTCCGACCAGCCCGCCTTCGTCATCAACTCCTCCAGCTTCTTCCGCATGCCGGCGCCGTCCGCCCTCATCTCCTCGACCTTCTTGAGAAGGTTTCCGGCAGCGACGTGCCACTCCATCACTTCCCGCTCGTTCTGGAGCCTGTTGAGTCGCTCCTGCAGGGTCTGAAGCTGCTTCTCGAGCTCGAGCAACTCCTCCAGCCGCGGCGCGGCGATCTCGCGAAAGGCGGTCGTCAGCCTGTTGGCCGTCATCTCCCACCGGTCGGCACTGTCGGCCGCGGTGACTGTTGCGTCGCGAAGCCGCCCGTCGCGGAGCTGACCCGCGAGACCGTCCATGCGGGCGAGGGTCTCGTCGAGCTGGCTCTCCCGGAGGACCGCTTCGACCTTCGAGATGACGTCCTTGTCCGCAGGATCTGTCGACTTGAGAATCGACTGAAGGATATCCACGACGGTCTTGCCCGCCTCGGCGTTCCTCTCGGCGTCACGAGCGAGGGCTGCTCCCCGGACGGCTTCGTCCTCCTCTGATGAGCCGCCGCTTCCTTTCCCGGGGGGCATCTTGTCGGTCATGGGAGATCCTCCCTGTCCGCCGCCGGGCTTCGGTTCTTCACCGGGGGCCGGCTTTCCGGAGCCGCTTCCTTTCGGTCTGTCGTTCGTCTCGTCGCCGGGCTTCGCCGAGTTCCCCTCGCCCGGCGTTTCCATCGGCTCGGTCTCCATCGGCATTCCGTCCTCGCGGTCGGCCTTCCCC
>JAEYWB010000115.1 GCA_023429275.1 Planctomycetota bacterium | reverse complement strand
TCGCCATCCAGCAGGCGGGGGAGTCGACCTGCTCGCTGGGCGAGGTGAGGCAGAGATCGGACCTCGTCATCTTCTGGGGGGCCGATCCCGCAACGACTCACCCCCGGCATTTCGAACGTTACTCGGTCGACCCCGCCAGCGATCTTCTGCCGCGGGGGCGTGCCGATCGGACGGTGATCCTGATCGATTCGCAGCCTTCGGAAACCGCCCGGCTCGCCGACCAGTTCCTGCAGGTCGAGGAGGATCGGGACTTCGAGATGATCTCGGCGCTTCGGCAGCTCGTTCGCGATCCGGATGCGGAATTCGATCCGGATTGCGGCATTCCTCTGCGGGTCCTGCGTCGGCTGGCGGTCCAGATGCGGGAGTGCCGCTACGGCGCCGTCTTTTTCGGCCTCGGCCTCGCCCAGAGCGAACTGGGGCATGAGACGGTCGCGGGCCTCCTGCGGCTCGTCGAAGATCTGAATGCCCATACGCGGTTCGTCGCGCGGCGGCTGCGGATCCCCGGGGACGTCTCGGGGGCGGACAGCGTCCTCTGCTGGCAGACCGGATTTCCGTTCGGCGTCAACTTTTCACGCGGGTATCCGCGCTACAATCCCGGCGAGTTCACGGCCGAGGACCTCCTGATCCGCGGAGAAGTCGACTGCTGCCTGCTGGTCGGGGGGGAGAGCCTGATGTCGTTCTCCTCGCCGGCGCGGCTTGCGCTCAACTCGATCCCGACGATCCTGCTCGATATCCCCCAGGCGCAGGTAACGATCACCCCCGCGGTCCGGATCACCACGGCGGTCTACGGCATCCATGCCGCCGGGACCATCTACCGGATGGACGAGATCCCGCTACCGCTCCGGAAGCTGTGCGACAGCGACCTGCCGACGGATGCGCGGGTGCTGGATGACCTGCTGCGGCAGGTGGCGCCTGATTCGAAATCAACCGTTTAGCCGCGCGTCGCGGTTAAGAAGCCATTTCAAAACTCCAAGCAGGTTCGTTGATCGGTCGTGACGGAGGTTTGCCACAGAGGTCACAGAGAACACAGAGAGCCCTCTGAGTCCTCTGTGCTCTCTGTGGCTACAAAGGGTTTTGAAACACCTTCTAAACGGTCGTATTACTTATGGGCGAACCGCTCCGCCTGGCCCCGGATGTCGACGCCGACACGGCGCGACCACTCGCTGATGAGTCGGTCGAACACCGGTCCCGGCTTCCCTGAGCCGACTGCCCGTCCGTCGACGGCCGTCACCGGCATCAGGCAGTATGAGGAGGAGGAGGTCATCGCCTCCTCGGCGGTCCAGAGGTCGTCGACCCGCAGGTCCGCCGTGCGAGTCGGCAGCCCCAGCTCTCCCGCCATCTGGCGGACATACGCCTGGCTGATCCCGCTGAGGGTGATCGTCGCGCTCGGCGTGAGCAGCTCTCCGCCGCGGACGACGAACAGGTTGCCGGCGCTCGTCTCCGTCAGCAGGTCGTCGCGGTCGAGCAGCAGGGCCGACGCACCGGGATCGATCTCATGGGCCATCTGGTCGGCCAGATACCAGTGGAGGCGGCTGCGGTACTTGATCTGGGGATTGAGGACGTCGGGAGGTATCTGCCGGATCGGCGGAATGACGAGCCGCTGTCCCTCTCGAAAACCTTTCGCCCACTGCGTGTAGGGGAGGGGAGCGGCGTGGACGCAGGTGGTCCGGCGGTGCTCGACGCCATGCGCGGCGACATCCGCCAGGGTTGGTCCGGCGGTCGCGAACAGGACAATGCCGATGTCGTGCTCCGGATCGAGGAGCCGGGTCTCGTGCTCGACGACCGCGTCAATGATGGCCGCCAGCTCCTTCCGGCTCTCCGGAATGACGAGCCCGGTCGCGGCGATCGAGCCGTCGAGCCGGTCGAGGTGCGGCTCGACGAGGAACGGCTTGTGGCGGAAGGTCCGGACCCGTTCAGTGATTGTCGCCCCCTGGACGACACCGCGGTCCCACACCGGCAGCGCGGCCTCGCGGAGAGGGACGAATCGGCCGTTGAGATAGGCGAGGGACATCGGGCGCGGGCGTCTTCGGCGGAAGGAGACCCGGTCGGCCGTGGTGGCGTTCCGGGGACTGGGGAAGTATCAAGTATCAGGTCTCAAGTATCAAAGAGGATTCGATCCAGTCGTCAGGTGGTGCGATCTCGCGGATCGTGTGCTTGGCAAAAACAACTCAGCCACAGAGATCACAGAGGACACAGAGCCATCCGGGTCACCTCGGTCAGTCGATCCCGTACTTCGCAAATGTTCTCTGAGCTCTCTGTGCCCTCTGTGGCAAAGAACACTTTTCCATCAGCGTCGCAACCAGATCGGGAGTCGATATGAAGAGGTCCATTTTCACCGCCGGGCTGATGTCCCTCGTCTCCGGAGCGGCGCTCGCCGCTCCGCCGAAGTTCGAGGCGATCGAGCTTGAAAAGGACTTCTGCAAGGTCGCCTGCTATGCGGTGACGCTCGCCGATGTCGACGGCGACAGGAAGCAGGACCTCGTCGCCATCACCGAGAACAAGGTCATCTGGTATCAGGCGCCCGACTGGAAGCGGCACGTCATCCTCGAAGACCAGACCGAGCGGGACAACGTCTGCATCGCGCCGTACGACATCGACGGTGACGGGCAGATCGACTTCGCCCTCGGGGCCGGCTGGACCAAGATCGGCACGATCCAGTGGATCACCCGCGGCAAGAACCCCGACGAGAAGTGGACCGTTCACCCGATCGGCCGCGAGGGTTGGACCCACCGGATGCGGTTCGCGAACGTCCTCGGCAAGGAGAAAGCCCAGCTCGTCGTCTCGCCGCTCAACGCCACGACGGTCCCGACCGGCGTCCGGCTGACCGCCTTCGAGATCCCGAAGAATCCGAAGACCGATCCCTGGAAAGCGGTCGTCCTCGACGAGTCGATGAACCGGATGCACAACCACTGGCATCTCGACATGAACGGCGACGGGATCGACGCCACGCTGACCGCCAGCCAGGAGGGGCTCCATCTGCTGCGGAAGACGGAGGACGGCTTTTCCAAGCGGACCGTCGGCTTGGGGGCACAGGGGGACAAACCCGACCTCCGGGGG
>JAEYWB010000098.1 GCA_023429275.1 Planctomycetota bacterium | reverse complement strand
GTCGCCGCCCGCTCCGTAGCGCGACCTGATAGGTCGCACGAACGTTGCCGAGCGGCCCATTGGAAGGAGTCCGGGGGCAAATGAGAGTGCCCCACCTGGGTTTTCGTAGAATCGATCGCCGTGGAGCGACCTATGAGGTCGGTCCTTGCCGCTTTTCGGAGCGGCGAAAGCTCGATGTGAAGAATGGAAGACCCTTGATCGGAAAGGGGCCGCGGATGCGTTCGAAGCTTGATCGACCGTTCGTCGCCGCCATGGCGCTTGCCGGCCTGCTGGCGTTGTCACCGCTCCGCGCGGAGGAGCAAAAACCTCCTGCCGGCAAACCCGCCGTCACCGAGCCCAAAGAGGGGGCGGCAGAACCCGCGAAGTCCGGCCCCGAGGCGGGGGCAAATCCCCTGACGCCGATCATCGAGAAGATGAAGGAGACCGGGGACCGGCTTGGCCAGGGGCTTCTGGATGACGAGACGCGGGAATCGCAGAAGCAGATTGTCGCCGACCTCGAGAAGCTGCTCCGTCAGAGCCGGCAGAAGAGCCAAAGCCCCCAGTCGCCCCAATCCAATTCCTCCGGGAATCCGGAGAGCGATCCCTCGAGCTCGCAGTCCGATTCCCCCGAAACCCAGGGAGGATCCGGTCCGGCCGGGGGGCAGCGACGAAAGGACCAGAAGGACGCGGCGGAATCGACGGCACAGACCGAGGGGGGCATCCCGACCGACGCGGAGCGAAAGAACCAGCGGCGGGTCCTGACAGACGCCGTCTGGGGTCATCTGCCGCCGCGGGTCCGTGAGGAACTCAACCGTTCCATCAGCGACCGCTACCTGCCGGAGTACGAGGCGCTCGTCAAACGCTACTACGAGGCGCTGGCCACCCGTCGCCGAGACGCCGAACCACGCGGCTCGGACGGCGATCGAGGCCGCGGCGGGAGTGGAGGCGAGGCCCGCGGCGGGGCACCTTCGCCGTGAGTTCTCGTCCGCAGGACGGACCCGAAAGCGGTCGAACGCCAGTCACGCCGCCAGCCGCCGGGCTCCCGAAGAGCCTCCCCGCGGCAGGCCGGGGACGCGGATTCCCGGCCGCTCACCTGCTGCGGGTCGGCCTGTTCGTCCTTGCCATCGCTCTCATTCATTTCCAGCACCGCAAGCTGACCGCGCGGCGTGCGACGATCGCACTGACCGACATCCCGGTCGCCCGGCTGCAGACGTTCTTTCCCGAGGCACAGAAGATCGGTGACGCGACCCCCGAGAACGGGCGGCAGGTCCTCGCGGCCGATGGACGCCTTCTCGGCCAGATCGTCCAGACGGCGCCTCAGAGCGACCGCTTCGTCGGCTTCTCCGGGACAACGAACGTCCTGGTCGCCCTTTCTCCCGAGCAGGAGGTGCTCGGCGCGGAGATCCTGCGAAGCGGCGACACCCGCGACCATGTCGAGGCGGTCGTCCGGAGTGCGCCGTTCTGGCAGCGGCTGACGGGGAAGACTCCTGCCGAACTCATTGCCCGGGGAAGGATCGACGGAGTGAGCGGGGCAACCCTCACGAGTGTCGCCATCCAGCAGGGGCTGTCGGCCCGGTTCGGCGGGAATGTCGTCGCGACGAAGTTTCCGGACCCTCCGGCGCTCGAGACCGTTCAGCAGCTCTTTCCCGAGGCGACGGCCCTTCGCGCCTCATCCGAGGGCCCCCTCGTCGACGTTCTCGCGGGAGATCAGGTGCTCGGGAGGATCCTGCGGACGAGTCCCGTCACCGACAACATTGTCGGCTATCAGGGGCCGACCGATGCCCTCATCGGCCTCGCACCCGATGGTCGCATTCTCGGCGTCGTCCTCGGGAAGACCTTCGACAACGAGGAGTATGTGGCGTACGTCCGCGGCGACGCCTACTTCCGCGAGTTGTGGAACGGAATCACGCTCTCCGACCTGTCGCAGAAGACCCTGGAGACGAGCGGCGTCGAGGGGGTTTCGGGCGCGACGATGACGAGCATCGCGGTGACGAAAGGATTGTTCGCCGCCGCGCGGGAAGCGACGAAGCCTCCGCTCGCCGGCCCGGCCGCTCCGGCGTCCCCCTTCCCATGGCGGCTCGCGTGGACGATCGCGATCGTGCTGGCCGGTGGCACGACCGGAGTGACGAGGCGGCGAGGCAACCGGTGGCTCCGAAGAGGGCTGCAGGTCGGGCTGGTTCTCTATCTCGGGTTCCTCAACGGCGAACTGCTCTCGCAGGCGATGCTGGTCGGGTGGGCACAGAGCGGGATACCGCTGCGGGGAGCGACCGGGCTTGTCGTGCTGACGGCGGCCGCATTCCTGGTTCCCCTCGTGACGAGGCGAAACGTCTACTGCAGCCATCTTTGTCCACACGGCGCCCTCCAGGAATGGCTTCGGCCGTCGTCGGCGCGGCAGTGGCACATCCCGCCCCGGCTCGCGGCAGCGCTCCGGGCGATCCGTCCGCTGCTGCTGGTCTGGATCTTTGCGGTGGCCCTCTGGCAGTGGCCGTTCAGCCTCGTCGATATCGAGCCGTTCGACGCCTATCTCTGGCGGACCGCGGGATGGGCGACGATCGCCGTCGCCATCGCCGGGCTCGTCGTGTCCGCTTTCGTGCCGATGGCGTACTGCCGCTTCGGCTGTCCCACCGGGGCGTTGCTGGACTTTGTCCGGCTCCACGGACACGGGACTCACCTCACGAGCCGCGACTGGTTCGCCCTGGGACTCATCGTGATCGGCGGCCTCCTCGCGATCTCGACCTAGGTCGATCGCCCCGGCCAGTCGTGTGAAGGTAAGACGCTCACCGCTCCGTCGCCCGGCCTTCCAGGCGCCTATCAGGC
>JAEYWB010000007.1 GCA_023429275.1 Planctomycetota bacterium | reverse complement strand
GGATACATCTCCGGATTCCTGAAGCAGGCCCTGGAACAGGGACGGGCCGATGAGGTCCAGGTCGGCGACCATCTCCTGTTGAACGAGATCGGCCGGGGGGGAATGGGGATAGTCTACCGGGCGCGATCCCGCGTGATGCGGCGGGATGTCGCCATCAAACTGATGCGAACGGACGTTCCCAAGGACGATTCGGCTCTCAAGAGATTCCTGCACGAGGTTCGGACGGCGGGAGAACTGGTCCATCCGCACATCGTCTCCGCCTTCCACGCCGGGCGCCACGGAGACGGTTACTACCTGACGATGGAGCTCGTTCACGGCGATACGCTGCAGCGCATTGTTGGGCTGCACGGCCCGCTGGGTCTTCGGGAGGCCCTCCAGATCGGCATTCAGGTCTGCGAGGGGCTCGAGTACGCCCACCGTCATGGTTTTATCCACCGCGACATCAAGCCATCGAACCTCCTGCTCAATGAGCAGCGGCAGGTGAAGATTCTCGATCTCGGGTTGTCGCGGCGTCTCGCTCCAGGAGACGAAGGAGGAGAGGCGGCGAGGGGAGACCATCTCCCCGAAGGGGGCGAACCACCGGAGCGCCTGACCGAGTCGGGATCCTTCATCGGGACGACGGCGTTCATGTCGCCGGAGCAGGCCGAAGCCCCGCAGACGGCGGATCACCGGGCCGACATGTACAGTGTCGGATGCACGCTGTTCCTGCTGATGACCGGCCGCCCTCCCTACAAATCCGTTGGTGTCCCGCTCCTGCTGGCTCATCGCGAGGCGACGATTCCGAGTCTCAGGGAGTTTCGCCACGACGCCCCCCCGCAGATCGATTCGCTGTTGCATCGACTCCTTGCGAAGCATCCCGACGAGCGTCCGAGGACGTATGCGGAGGTGATCCGGGATCTGAGGGGCTGCCTCGAATTGCTCAGGCCTCCGGCGCTCGGGCCGACCGAAGTCGACTCGAACGCCGACACCGCGGTCCTGTCGCCGCGGGATGCCGCGCGGGAGCGCCAGCCGTCATCCAGCGGACTTCACTGGATCATGGTGCTCATTGTCGTGCTGTTGCTCAGCATCGCGGCCTGCAACTTTATCCCCTGGAATCTCGGTGACCCGGGTCTCATGCCAGCTGTCCCCCAGTCGGGCGTCACGCCACCAGTCGTCGCGACCGAGCCGGTTGACGGGATCGGTAAGACACCGCCCTCTGACCGGACGGACGTGCCGCCGCAACCAGCCAGGCTGCAGGCCAGGAGATTAGGGAAAGAGGATCCTCGACGGGTCGAATTTGAACTCCCTCCGATCGATCGTGGCGGAACGCTCCGCATCACCGTTCGGCGCGTACCACTGGCGGAGTCCAACAAGGGGGCGTTGATCGTCTCTTTACCGATCAGCCAGGGAAGGATCTTTGTTTCGATTGATCGGCAGGCAAAGGGAGTGCACGAGCACTTCATTGGTTTCCAGAATGACAGACCTGCCAAGTTCGAGACGGACTTCGCCCTGGATGGGACTCCGAAGACGATCGCCGTTGTGATCCGGGCCGACGGGATCACGGTCGCACATGACAAGAGTGTGATTTTTTCCTGGGACGGAGATCCGCACGGCCTCGGCCCTGGCCAGGGCTGGGCAGGTGGTCCGAAGCCCTACTTCGCGCGCCAGGAGGATGGGCAGTTCCAGGTCGACTCTGTCGAGTGGCGCGAGGGCGAATACGAACTGGGCGAGTGATCTCCTGGGAGGCTGATGGGCCAATCAAGTCGTGGGCCAATCAGCCGCTCGATGCGACAGGAGGAATCGGCTCCTCAGCCCCTGCTCCCGGCGGCCGGGCGGCGACGCGAGCCGCTCCGAGCAGAGCGGTCTTCGGGTTCATGATGACGTGAACCGGGATCTTCTCGAGCAACGGCCGCATTCGTCCCTTGCTTCGGAATGCCTCGAGGAAAGCGGGCGAGCGGAGCGAGTCGACCAGCTTCGGGGCGATCCCCCCGCCGAGGAACACTCCGCTGACCGCCAGGACCTTGAGCGCGAGGTTCCCCGCTGCCGCCCCGTAGATCGAGACGAAGATTTCGACAGCGGTCTGGCAGATCTTCACTCCTTGCTGTGCCCCTTCCGAAATGACGGAGGCACAGTCGGCTCCCCGCGTCTTCTCACGCAGCCAGTCCGGTTCTTCGCAGCGGCCCGAATCGGCGAGGAAGTGGTAGATGTTGACGAGGCCTGGCCCCGACAGAAACCGCTCGTAGCTCACATGGTCGTACCGCTGCAGCAGATAGCCCAGCATCTCGGCCTCGAGCTTCGTCCGCGGTGCGAAGTCGACGTGCCCCCCCTCGGAGACGATCGGCTCCCATGCATGCCCGTCCCAGTGGAGCCCCGCCTCTCCGAGTCCTGTCCCCGCGGAGATCAGCGCCGCGTTGCCGGGTTCCCCTGCGAGACCGTCCGTGAGAGGGACGAGGTCGTCGGGCGTCAGGAGCGCGATGCCATACGCGTTCGCCTCCAGGTCGTTCAGCAACGTCACACGAGGCAGCCCGAGCACCTCCGCCAGGTCTCCCCCTCGAACGTGCCACGGCAGGTTCGGGGTGTCGACGGTGTCCCCCTGGACGGGCCCCGCGATACCGAAGCAGGCGGAGGTCACCGGATCGGTGTCATCCTTCCGGAAGGCCTGCACGATCTCCTTCAGCCCGGGAAACTCGCGGCTGACGAACGACGCCGAACGGGTGAGCTTGAGGCCCGTATCCTCCTCGCGGAAGAGGCCAAGCACCGTCTTCGTCCCTCCGATGTCCCCTGCCAGAATCATTGTGTCCCCCGGCCATTCGACTCTCCGCGCTCGAGGCGTCCCTGAGCGCGGTCCGCGCGGATGCTGCGGCTCGCTTCGGCACGATATCCCGTCGCTCGGCCGGGTGTCTCACAAGATTGCGGGACGGAGGGGACTGCAGACTTGCAAGCGAGAGCCGAGTCCATCTGCGCCCGGAGGCTACTTCCCCCGGACCTCTTTCATCTTTGCGACATACCGCTCCGCCATCGTCTTGATCGCATCCATGTCCCCCTTCGCAAGGGCCTCTTTCGTGACGAGGTTGCTTCCGAGTCCCACTGCCGAAGCACCGGCCTTCACAAAGTCCCCGAGCGTGTCGAGGTTGACCCCGCCCGTCGGCAGGAGGCGGACGTAGGGGAGGGGACCATGCACCGCCTTGAGATACCCGGGGCCGCCGACCTCGGCCGGAAAGACCTTGATGAACTCGGCCCCCGCCTCCCACGCAGTGAGGATCTCCGTCGGAGTGAACGCCCCGCACATGATCGACTTGTCGTAGCGGTGGCAGGTCTCGATGACCGCCGGACGGACGACCGGCGTGACGAGGAACTCGGCCCCCGCCAGGATCGCGGACCGGGCAGTCGCCTCGTCGAGGATCGTCCCCGCCCCCAACAGGATCTTGTCGCCAAGCTTGTCCCTCACGGCCGAGATGACGTCGAGGGCCTTCGGGACAGTCAGGGTTACCTCGAGGACGTCGACACCGCCTGCGGCCAGAGCCTCGGCCACGGTGACAAGCTGATCGCTGCTGGTCGAGCGGATGATGGCAACAATCCCGCTGCGAAGAACACGTTCGACATCCTGAAGTCGCGACATAACCGGGTAGGAAGGCTGGGGGGAAGGAAGGAGGTTAGAG
>JAEYWB010000841.1 GCA_023429275.1 Planctomycetota bacterium | reverse complement strand
TCTTCCTCGATTCGGACAAGACACTCGTCGTCCCCGGCGGCGCGGCTCCTCTCTTCGTGCGGGCGTTCCGCAAGAACGGGTTCGACGGCGAGATCGCGCTCGAAGCGCACGGGCTCCCGGAAGGGGTCACGGCGACGGCAGGAAGAATCCTTGCCGGCAAGCCAACCGACGGCGGAATCCTTTTCGAGGCGGCGGCGGGGCTCCCCTGGGGAGGTCAGAGCGTCTTGGTGACGGGACGGGGAACGATCAAGCTCGCCGACGGAACGACGAAAGAGATCGTCGTCCCCGCCCGGCCGATGCAGGAGATCTACATGCCCGGCGGCGGCCGGAGTCACTACTACGCCGACGAGCACGTCCTGGCGTTCGCTCCGCAGTCGGACGTCCTCCAGGTGAAGCTCAATACGCAGGAAGTCACCGTGGAGCCGGGGAAGACAGCCCGGATCGAGGTCGAAATCGTCCGTGCCAAGGACTTCACGCAGAACGTCACCCTCGACATGGTCTTTCAGCACCTGAACCAGGCATATGCCAACACGCTCCCCCCCGGTGTGACGATCGACGCGAAGGCGAGCAAGACGCTGCTGACCAATGGCGAAACGAAAGGCCACATCGTCCTCAAGGCGGCCGCGGACGCCGCACCGGTCGAGAAGCAGCAGTGTTGCGTCATGGCCCACGTCTCGATCAACTTCGTCATGAAGTCGACGGCGGGATCGAAGCCGCTGTGGATTACGGTCCCTGCGGCGGCGAAGTGACCCCCGTAGGACGGCCTGCTAGGCCGTCCCGCTGGGCGACCAAGGCCACGAACACCGTCCATGGGGCCGGTCCAATCGATCCTTCGGGATTCCGGTGCCGGGGCGGGCCAGATCGTAGCGGCAGGATCCCAACGGCCAGCTCGGCAACGCTCGCACGGCCTGGAAGGCCGTGCTACGGCGGGGGCGACGCGCACCCCTCGTAGGACGGCCTGATAGGCCGTCCCGCTGGGCGACCAAGGCCACGAACACCGTTCATGGGGCCGGTACAATCAATTCTTCGGGATTCCGGTGCCGGGGCGGGCCAGATCGCAGCGGCAGGATCCCAACGGCCAGCTCGGCAACGCTCGCACGGCCTATAAGGCCGTGCTACGGAGCGTTCGAGACTGTGCGGCGAAGTCGGGACGGTCAGATCTCTGCGAGCCGCTCCGTTGAGTCCCCGAACTCCTTCAGCCGGATGCCGCACTTGTCGAGCATCGACAGGTACAGGCTGCACATCTTGCGGTTCGGCTTGTCGAGGTAGTCGAGGACCCGGCCCCCCTGAATCTGCCCTCCGGCCCCGCCGAGCAGCACCACCGGAAGCTTCGTGGCGTCGTGATTGCCGGTCAGCATGCTCGAGCAGTACAGGATCATCGAGTTGTCGAGCGCAGTCCGCTCTCCCTCCTGGATCGCGTCGAGCTTACGGGCGACATACGCGAGCTGCTCGATGAAGAACTGGTTCACCTTCAGCCAGTCCGCCGAGTCCGAGTGCGAGAGCAGGTGGTGGATCATGTAGTCCACCCCCAGGTGCGGGAACCGCAGCGAGCTGTGGTCGTTGTTGAGCTTGAGGGTCGTGACCCGCGTCGTGTCGGTCTGAAAGCCGAGGACGAGGATGTCGCACATGAGCCGCATGTGCTCGGCGACGTTCTGCGGGATCCCTTCCGGCGGCCGGGGAATGTTCGGTTTGTCGAGCGTCGGCCGCCATCCCTGCAGCTCCCCTTCCTTGCCTGACTGTTCGATCCGCACTTCGATCTCCCGGACGGAGTCGAGGTACTCGTCGAGCTTCCGCTGGTCGCTCGAGCTGACGTTCTTTCGGAAGTCGGCCGCGTCGGCCAGGACGGCGTCGAGAACGCTCTTGTCGCCGCGCTGCACGCCATCCTTGAAGAGCCGGTCGAACGCGAGGGCAGGGTACAGCTCGAGCGGCGTCGGCGTCGTCGGCGAGCTCCACGAGATGTGGGAGCTGTAGAGCATCGAGTAGTTCTTGTGGACCGACGGAATCGACTTCTCGCACCCGAGGACCAGGCTCGGCACCTTGGTCGACCGGCCGTGCCGCTGCGCGATGAGCTGGGCGAGGCTCGTCCCCGAGCGGATCTCCCCCCCCGAGGCGAGCGGTGCGCCCGACAGCAGGTTTCCGGTCTGCGAGCTGTGGATATTCCCCTTGAGGGCCTGCTCGTTATAGAGTCCCCGGATGAACACCATTTTTTCGCGCAGGTCCGTCAGCGGAGCGAGAACCTGACCCAGCTCCATCTCCTTCCCCTGTCCGCGGGCCCACCACTCCTTGCTGTGGAAGCCGTTCCCGGAGAACAGGACCGCGAGCCGGACCGGCGCCGTGCTGGCGGGCCTTGAGGCCGAAGTCGCGTCCCCCCAGACCGGCACCGATTCCATCCAGGGGAGGGCCATCGTGACGCCCAGTCCGCGGAGAAACGTCCGACGGGTGAAGTGATGCGTCTTCATGCGGAACTCCTCTTCTGAAACGATCTGGCGTCCACTCACACGGACCGTGGCAATTCGCGTCCGGCAACCGTAACAGAATAGCCGATTCCGATCGGTTTACTCACGGGCGAGTTCGGAATCCCGCCCCCGGATCTGCCGGAACTGCGGGCTGAGGACGATCGTTTCGATCGCGGCCGACAGCCGATAGCCCTTCCCCTTCAGCTTCTCCTGCATCTCGGCGAGCAGCGGCTCGTCCGAGAGCTGCACGCCCCGGCCGAGGGCGTAGCCAAGCAGCTTCCGGCAGAACTGCCTGACGAACGCCTCCCGCCGAGTGTGGGCGAGGTAATGCCGCAGGCCGTCGATGCCGGCAAACTCCGTCCCGTCCGAAAGCCGGGCCCGGGTATCGATGGGCCGGTCCGCCAGGTCCTTCTCGCGGCGGCGGCCGATGGCGTCGAACGCTTCCAGCGAGAACCCGAAGGGATCGATCCGGGCATGGCAGTGGGCACACCGCTCGTCGCTGACATGCTTCTC
>JAEYWB010000798.1 GCA_023429275.1 Planctomycetota bacterium | reverse complement strand
TCGTTTGCTGCGACGACGAGACTCTTCGGCCGGCACGCGCTAACGTCCGGTTCGAACCACGTGTTCGCTTCCCATCGATTGCGGCCACGTCGGAACCGGGCGCGAGCGCGGAGCGGCTGATCGGCGGACTGCCGACTGAGCCTCTCTTGCCATTCGATTGCTGAAGCGCGGCCCCGTGAGGAAGAACGCTTCGCTTTCCCGCGGGTGTCCGTTCGACGGCACGGAGTACCGCGGTACTATGGTGCGATGAGTTCTCAAGCCGCACCTTCGCCTTCCTCCTTCGATCATCCCCAGCGCCTGGCAGTCATCGGCGGCGGACTCAGCGGGCTCGCGGCAGCCCATCGCGCCGCCGAGCTGGCGGCGGAGTCGAACCGGCAGGTCGATGTCCATCTCTTCGATGCCTCCAGCCGACTCGGCGGGCTCGTCCAGACAGAGCGTCTCGGCGACTACGTCATCGAACGGGGGGCAGATTCGTTCATCACCAGCAAGCCCGGCGCCATCAACCTCTGCCGCCGGCTCGGCCTCGAGTCGGAACTCCTCTCGACCGATCCGAAGTACCGCGGCTCGCTCATTCTCTCGGACGGAAAGCCGGTCCCGACACCCGCCGGCTTCAACCTCCTCGTCCCGGGGAACCTCTGGGCGCTCCTCGCGACGCCGCTCCTGTCGGCGGCGGGAAAGATGCGATGCCTCGAAGAGTGGTTCATCCCGCCGCGGACGACCGACGATGATGAAAGCCTCGCGAGCTTCACTCGACGGCGCCTGGGTCAGGAGGTTCTCGACCGAATCGTTCAGCCCCTCGTCGGTGGCATCTACACCGCAAACCCCGAGCACCTCAGCCTTGCGGCCACTCTCCCGCGGTTCCTCGAGATGGAGCGACAGTACGGCGGACTTCTGAAGTCGGTCTGGAAGACGCGGAAGACCCAAAGCGAGGCAGAGCGGGAGGCGGCGGGAGCACGTTACGGCTTGTTCGTCGCGCCGCGTCACGGGATGTCGCAGATCGTCCACACGCTCGCCGACCGCGTCCGGGAAACCTGCCGAAGTCACCTGGGAACATCCGTCAAAGGACTGACGGTTCTTCCCCGGTCATCGTCCGGCCCGGCCGGCGTCGAAGTGGCGACGGAAGGTCCGGACGGTCCGCGGCGGCAGGTGTTCAACGCCGTGATTCTCGCCCTCTCGGCCCCCGCGATGGCCTCGCTGGTGGCGGCGGACTCACCGGAACTGGCGAGAAATCTCCGAGAGATTCCGTATGCCTCGAGCGCGATCGTCGTCTCGGGGCACAGGCTCGAAGACATCCGGCACCCGCTCGATTCGTTCGGACTGGTCATTCCCCACATCGAGCGCCGAAAGGTCCTGGCGGTCTCTTTCCTCAGCCGCAAGTTTCCGACGCGTGCTCCTGAGGGGCGTGCGATCCTGCGGACGTTCGTCGGCGGAGCGATGCAGCCGGAGCAGTACGAGCAGTCGGACGAAGCGATCCTCCGCACGGTTCGCGAAGAGCTGGCGGATCTGCTCGGCGTCGGCGGGACGCCGGATTTCGAGGTCCTGACCCGGTATCCCTCAGCGATGCCGCAGTACCACGTCGGCCATCTCGAGCGAGTCCGGGAGATCCATCGCCTCGCGAACGAACTCGGCCCGGTCCATCTCGCCGGCAATGCGTTCGGCGGCGTCGGAATCCCGGACACCATTGAAAGCGGTGAGCGCGCGGCCGAGGCCGCGTTTTCCCGGACCGTTTAGGGACGCACGCCAGTCCGTGCCCGCAGCCTGATTCACGGACTGTCGTCCGCGGCTTTTGAAGGCCATCTCGTCCTGACGAGTCAGCCCCAGCGTGCCGATCCAGTCCCGTCAGGGACGAAAGGAAGTCGCCCCCCCGCGCAACGGGGGGTAGAGGCATTCAGAGCGGCAAGTCCCGCCAGGGACGAAAGTGGGAATTGCTGAGAGCCGATTCTGGAGAATTCGTTCGTTCCTGCCGGGACTCCTCTGGACCGAGGTGATGGTCGATCACTCAATCAGGCGCAAGAACCAGTCCGACGCTCAATAAACGCTAACGCTCAAGCCGGTTCCGAACGGAGGACGTAGCCCTTGCCGCGGACCGTGTGGATCAGCGCGACCGGGAAGTCGCGGTCGATCTTGTTCCGCAGGCGGTTGATGTGCACCTCGATGACGTTCGTCACCCCTTCCCAGTTGGCGTCCCACAGGTGCTCGCAGAGCATCTTGCGGGTCACGACCTGGCCGACGTTCCGCAGCATGAATTCGAGGAGGCTGAACTCCGTCGGGGTCAGCTCGATCTCCTTGCCGTCGCGGGTCACCCGCCGGAGCGACATGTTCAGTGTCAGGTTGCCGACCTCGAGGGTCGACGACTGCAGGTGAATCGACCGCCGGCTGATCGCATGCAGCCGGGCGAGGAGCTCCGCGAACTCGAACGGCTTGACGAGGTAGTCATCCGCGCCGGCGTTGAGGCCATTGACCCGGTCCTCGACCGACCCGAGAGCGGTCAGAATGATGACCGGCGTCTGGATCCCCGCATGGCGGATGCTCTTGAGCACCTCGAGACCGCTGAGGTCCGGGATCATCAGGTCGAGGACGATGGCGTCAAATTTCTGGGCGAGAGCCTGCTCCTGCCCCCGGCGGCCGTTCCGGCACCACTGGCACTGGTAGCCCTTCTCGAGCAGGCCCCGCTCGATCGCCTTCCCCAGGACGGCGTCATCTTCTACCACCAGGACATTCATCGAACGGCTTTCTGGCACGTCGCCTCCGGGGCCTGATCGGCTGAAGCTGACACGGATCAAGTTCGCTGAGTCGCGGACAGAATTCAATTAACTGTTGCCGGAGCCCCTCGCGAGCACGCCTCGTGACAGGTTCGTAATGGTGCGGCTGTCCCCGACCGGGACTTTCCCGGTGGACAACCGGCGGAACACTTGCCGGAATTTCGAAGATTCCGCCCGCCGCAGACCGGTTCGTTGCAATCCGTCGCCCTCCGGAATCGTCGATTCAGGGAGTCCCATGGGCGATTCAGGTTGCCTATCCCCTTTACACGACGCATCCTGCGCAGCCAAACTGTCGCCGGTCGGGTAGGGAGGGGGCAGACGACCGCCGGTGGAGCCGGCCCGAGTCCGCTTTCTCGCATCCTCTTGACGCGGAAGGGATTGCGCGCCATCAGCGCTCATTCGCACGGACGGCGTCAAGCGGGGCTCATGTCCGACCATCCAGACCGAAATGGACTTCGATACCCACGGTGAACGCGAATGCAACGGCTGCTCGCTTCCACGCTGACGATCATTTTTCTCGCCATCGGGGCTGCCAACACCTTCGGTCAGGCCCCGCCCGTCGATCCGGCCAGGCCGGCAGAGACGAAGGAGAAGGGGGTCGATCGGGTGATCTACCTCCCGTTCCGCGACCTCTGGAAGGTGTTCGAGAAGCAGACCTCGACGGTCGTCCTTCCTTATCAGGAGTACCTCGACCTCAAGAAGCGGGCCGAGGGAGTGACGCCGCCCGGGCAGAAGGTGGACGCCGTCATTACCGAGGCGAACTACGTCGCGACCGTCGAGCAGGACCTCGCCCGCATCGCGGTCACGCTCAAGATCAACGTCCTCGGCAAGCCGTGGGTCGAACTGCCGCTGCGGTTCGGTGAAGCGGCCGTCGGCAAGGTCGAGGGGGGGGAGAAGGTCGTTCTCCGGGGGACCGACAACGGGGCGTACTCGCTCATGCTCGGCGCCGCCGGAGAACAGACGGTCAAGCTCGAGCTTGCCGCCCGGATCAAGACCTCGCCCGATGGCCGCGAGTTCTCGCTCGACTGCCCGACTGTCGGCATCACGACGTTCGAGATCGTGATCCCTGAGGAAGGTCAGTCGATCGATGTGACGCCGAAGGTCGTGACGCTTCCCGCGAAGTCCGAAGGGGAAGAGACCCGCTTCAAGGCAAGCCTCGGATCGACGAACCGGATCGCCGCCCGCTGGTATCCCAAGGCGAGCATGAAGCCGGAGATGGACCTGCTGACGAGCGTCACGAACCGCACCAAGGTCACGCTCGAAGACGGCCTCGTCCATCACGACGCCTACCTCACTTATGACATCCTCCGCGGCACGCTGACCGAACTGCGGCTCGCGGTTCCGAAGTCGCACCGCATTCTCGACGTCACGGCCGACGCCCGCCTCAAGGGGTGGCAGGTCAAGCAGGAGCCGAGCCGCCAGCTCGTGACGGTCGAGCTTCTCGCTCCGCATGAGGGGAAGCTCAACCTCGAGGTTCACACCGAGGACAAGCAGCCGACCGAAGCCTTTGACGTCGCCGGCACGACCGACACCGCCGTGGTCCACGGGATCCACGCGCTCGACACCGTCCGCGAAAGCGGGCAGATCGCGATCCGCCAGTCGGGGGACCTCACGCTAACCGTCGTCGAACAGCAGGGGGTGACCCGCATCGACCAGGCGGAGCTCGACGACCGCCTCAAGGGGGAGGGGGTCCTGGGCTTCAAGTTCTACAACCCGAAGCTGACCCTCAAGGTGCAGGCCCGGCCGATCGAGCCGCGGATGATTGTCGAACACGCCGCACTTGTCGCCTTCCTCGATGACGAGATCCGGACGGAGTCGACCCTTTCCTACACCGTCGACCGGGCTGGCGTCTTCCAGCTCCAGTTCAAGATCCCCGACGAACTGGTGATCGACCTGGTCGAGTCGCCGGCGATGAAAGAGCGGAACATCGACACCACTGCCAAGGTCCTGACGGTGTCGCTCCGCGAGAAGACGCTCGGGGCCATCCGGCTCGTCGTCCGCGGTCATCGCCCGTACGTCGCCGGAAAGGCGATGGGCGAACTCGTCCTCCCGATTCTGGAGCCGGTGGGCGTGGAGCGGGAGACCGGCACAGTGCAGGTCTACGCCCGCGAGTCGATCGAGGTCATCACGAACGAGACCGGGCTCGTCTCCGCCCAGCCGGTCCCGGTCGCGGCGGCCGCCCGCTACAACGACGCCCCCATCAACTCCACCTGGTCATTCACAAGACGGCCGGTGACGATCCCGGTCACGACCGCCCGGAAACCGACCCGGCTCTCCGCCACCGTCGCCACGAAGGCGACCGTCCGGCCCGAGCTGACGGATGTCGAAACCCGGGTCAGGTTCCTGGTCGAGTACTCGGGGATCGACACGTTCCGCCTCATGACCCCCGCGGCGGTCAAGGACCGCGTCCAGATCACCGCCGCGCCGGGGGCATCGGTTGCGATCAAGCAGCAGACCGCCGCCGATCCTCAGGATGGCTGGAATACCTGGACGATCGTCATGCAGCGCGAGGTGACCGGCCCGGTCGAGTTCCTCGTCAGTTACGACCTGAAGCCCGGAGCACTGGCTGCCGGAGCCGAATCCGACGGCGCGGCCCGTGGGAGCCAGCTCTCGATCGTCCGGCCCCTCGGGTACGAAAAGGGTGACCAGAAGACCCCCTTGTCGCACGTCGAAGGGGAGATTGCAGTCTTCAAGGACGAGGCGATCGCGGTCTCGGCGAAGGCGACGGGTGGAGATGTCGAGCCGGTCGACGTTCGTGAGCTCGAGCTCCTGCCGAAAGACGGGACGCTTGCCTTCCGCTACTACGATCAGCCGGACGACAAGGCGATCGACGTCGCGATCCAGCAGACGAAGTTCGACATCCAGAAAGTCATTCCGACGATCGCCTCCAGGGGGCTCGTCGAAGTGGTGATCGGCGAAGGGCAGGACGCGACGTACCGCGCCCGCTTCCAGCTCAAGACGACCGAACGGCAGCGGCTGCTGGTGCAGTTGCCTCTCGGGCTGCAGCTGATCGGGGTCTATGTCGGAGACACCGAGGTCCGGCTCGAGAAGGCGGAGATCGGCGAGAAGCAGAAGCTCGGCGACAACTGGGAGCCATTCTGGCTGAACGTCATCCGGAAGGGACGGGCCGAGGACGAGTTCGTCGTGACGTTCCACTTCCAGTGGTCGGTCAATCCGCCGCTCGGGGAGAGCCGCGGGGGGCGAGGTTCGCTGCAGCTGCCGCTGCCGGTCTTCGGCGCGGCCGAGGCGCGCGTCCCGGTGCAGCAGGAAAAGGTCGCGGTCTACGTCCCGCGGAAGTACTCGCTCGTCGGCAATCCCGACCAGTTCGTGCTCGAAGACCGGCCGAACTGGCGGGAAGCGATCTTCGGATCGGGACCGGCTCCCTCGTCGAGCCGGAGCTGTGAAGGCTTCATCACCGCCGGCGGCGGAGCCTCACTCGCGCCGCTGCCGACGGAAGGGCGCGATGTCTTCGTCTACTCGAACCTCGGCGGAGCGGCCGAGATCCGGATCACCTGGTGGCACAAGGTGACCGTCGCGGTCGTCCTGTCGATCGTCGTGGCACTGCTCGGCCTCGTCCTGATCCGGACGACCTGGGAGAACAAGCTCACCGTCCTGCTGATCGCCCTGTTTGCCGCGACGCTCTACGGACTGAAGGACCAGCATGCCCTCGCGCACGGCCTGACCGCCGCGCGGTATGGAATCGCCCTGCTGCTCGGGATGTGGATCGTGCACGCGTTGCTCGGCACGCCGCGCGGCGCCCCGCCGGAATCACGACCTCCGGTTCCGCCACCGGCCCCGCCTCCGCCCCCCCCGGAATCCGCGCCGGTGGCTGTCTGATCCGTCGAGCGACCTCACGGTCGCTCCTGTTTGCCTCGGTGATCGCTGAACGCGTCGCAACGCGAAGACCTCGGACGACCAGGAAAGGTCGTGCCACGGAGCGTTGGCGCGGTACTTAGATAAGGTCGACCCGAACATGACCGGACGACTCCTTCGCCTGATGATGCTCGTCTCCCTGCTCGCCGTCGCGGGTCGGGCGCGGGCGCAGACACCGCCCCCTCCTCCCGCACTCCCGACCGAGATCGAGGGGTACCGGCTGCTGTACGTCCCCGCCGACAGCCTCGATGCCGTCCTGCAGCGCGACGGCCGCGGGGTCTTCCTGCCTCAGGACGAATTCCGGAAGCTCGCGCAGGAGGCGCGGGCGAACGTCGAGAAACTCGGCGCGCGGCCGGCCGCGGTCCTGATCTCGAGCGTCCGCTACGACTCCCGCATCGATGGCGAACAGTTCCTGATTTCCGCAACCGCCAAGGTCGAGAACACGATCCCCGGCTGGGCGGACCTCGCCTTCCCGGTCGAAGGTCTGTCGGTCGAAGAGCTCAAGATCGATGACCAGCCGGCTGCGGTGAACCGCGATCCGGGGAACGCCAACCTGCTGCACGTCTTTCTTGAGAAGCCGGGCTCGCACGTCCTGACCGCCACCTTCTCGACGCCGCTCGTCGCAGTCGGCAGCGACCAGACCGTCGGCTTCTCGCTGCTCCCTTCCGCGGCGGCCGAGATGAAGGTCTCGCTGCCGGCCAGGAGTTTTCTCCTGGTCGACGGATTGCAGCTCAAGCGGCCCGCGGCGAACGACGCTCCGGCCGAGTACGTCGTGGCGCTCGGCGGCAAGCCGAAGGTTCAGCTCCAGATCACCGGCCGGCAGGCGAGCGAGCGGGCGGATGTCCTGACGCTCGCGAACACCGCGTTCGGTGTCCGCGTGACGCCGGGCGATGTCGCCTGGTCGGCGAGGACGCAGCTTCAGGTCTTCGGCCGGGCGGTGGACAAGCTC
This sequence comes from Planctomycetota bacterium, assembly GCA_023429275.1. Taxonomy (GTDB): domain Bacteria; phylum Planctomycetota; class Planctomycetia; order Planctomycetales; family Planctomycetaceae; genus Planctomyces_A. The sequence goes on along the minus strand of JAEYWB010000798.1, from coordinate 3,076 downwards.
GTCTGCCGGGTGCCGCGGCTTCTCGAGATCACCAGCGTCGAATCGATCGGCCTCGAATCGTGGGAACTGGCCGACACCGAAGACGACATGTCCTCGACGACCCTCACGCTCAACTACCGCCAGCCAGTCGAAGGGAGCCGGGCGATCGACTTCCGCGGCGTCGTCCGGGTCGCGCCGGGGCAGGCGTGGGATGTTCCGCAGCTTCAGATCGACGGTGTCGCGTCGCACGTCGGCGTCGTGCGTGTCGAGTTTCCGCCGGGCGTCCGCGTCCGGCCCGAGAAGTCGGCAGGGGTCCGCCAGGTCACCGAGGGGGAAATGGCGGCGACCGGAGCCCCGCCCGTCACGGTCGCTGGCGACCAGTCGCTTGTCTTCCAGGTCTGGAAGCCCGACTTCAAGCTCTCCTTCACGACCGAGTCGAAGGCCCGCGAGGTCCAGGCGGCGGTCACGACGCTCGTCGACATCAATGATCTCGGACTCGAGCTCTCCGCGATGGCGACGATCGAGACCCGCTTCGCACCGCTGTTCGATGCCCTCGTCTCGATTCCTGCCGGATGGCAGATCCTCGGGACGCAGGTCGATGGCCACGTGGTCGACTATCAGATCCTTCCGAACGAAGCGGGGACGCAGCTCCTCCGGATCGTCCTCCAGCCCCCCCTTCCGCCGGGACAGAGCCGGAACATCCAGGTCTCCGCCCGGCTGATTCCGGAGAAGTGGCCGCTCGAGGAGGCCCGGCAGAGGCTGCCGTTGCCGGACGTCCGCTATCCGCAGGCAAACCTGATCGAAGGTCTTTACGGCATCACGGCTCCGGCGGGGCTGGAGATCGTCCCGCTGGAGCTACAGGGGCTCGACACGGCCCGCCAGGCGGACATGAACCTGCTCCGGCAGAAGCTCGGGCCGCTCGCTCCGAACCTGCGGCATGGGTTCACCTGGCAGGAGGCGACGCTCGCGGGACAGGTCGACGCCGCCCGCAAGCCGGCCCGGATGGCGGTCTCGACCCGGTCGTTCTTCCGCGTCGATCCTGATTCGCTCTTCACCCGCATCGAAGCGGACCTGTCGATCGAGGGGGGCGGCCTTCGAAAGCTGACGCTGACCCTCCCGGAAGCGGCCGGGACTGATCTGCGGTTCCAGCTCCTGTGCCGTGTCGGCGGAACTCCAATCAGCACCACCGTTCCGGTTGCCGTTGAGCGGATGGCGCTCGAGACCGTGCAGATCATCGAGCAGACCTCGCTTCCCCCCGTCGACGGACTGCGGACCTGGACGCTGCGGTTCGACCGCTTCGTGACCGGGCCGCATCTGCTGGCCGTCGACCTTCGGATGCCGCGGACCGGAGACGTCTTCACCGCGCCGCAGTTGCGGGTGGCGAGGGCCGAACGCGAGAACGGCTATATTGCGATCGAGGCGGAGGAAGACCAGTTCCTCATTCCGCAGGCGGTCGATGCCTCCGGCCGGCCGCTGCCGGTGGTCGATCCGGTCGATGTCCCCGCAGGTCTCTACCGTCCCGCGCAGCGGATCGTTGCGGCCTACTTCGCGGACCGGGCGGGATGGCAGGTGGGAGCGAAGGAACAGCGGTTCCCCCGCACGGCGGTCCCGACCGCGATCGTGCACAGCGCCGCACTCTCGACCGTCCTCAGCGAAAACGGCGAGTGGCAGCACCAGGCCGAAGTCCAGTACAGCGCCGTCGGTGTCCAGGCCTTCCGGATGGAGCTCCCCGATGCCGAGCTCTGGGCGGCCATGATCGACGAGGTTCCCGTGCAGATCCGCCGCCAGGGGGACAGCTACCTCATTCCTCTGTCGATCGCGAAGGACGATGCGAAGCACACGCTCCGCGTCCTCTATCGATCGATCTCGACGCCGGTCGTCGACACGACGAGCGGACGGTTGAAGCAGTCTCCGCCGGTCCTGCGGGTCGTTGACGGCGCCGGCGGCGAGCAGCCGCTCGAAGTCCTGGCGCAGACCTGGACTCTCTACTACCCCTCCGAACTCATCCTGACCGGAAGCGACGGAACGTTCCGCCCCAAGACCCGGCTCTGGTCGGGCGGAGTCATCGACACCGCCTGGCGGCTCATGACCGCTCCACGGCCAAGGGATCTCGGGCGGGCGGCGGTCGTGGCGATCGTGATCTTCGGTATCGCCTGGCTCATCCGGCTCGCGCTCCTGCGCGTCCGCAACACCGAGGTCGACTGGCGGCGGCTCGGGATCGTGGCGGGCTGCCTCGTCATCCTGGGAATGTGCGCCGGTTTTCTGCTGCCGCGAGTGACCCGTGAGCGCCTCGCCGTCGCCACACGGTCGGAGTTCGGCGCGACGGAAGCCCCGGCGACAATCGACGGCATCGACGCCGACGTGGACGTCAGTAAGAGCCTGAAGGCCCCGGTCAGTGGGCCCGTTCCTCGCAGCGCCGCTCCCTCGCCATCGTATGCTCCTGACGAGAACGCCCCGCCATCCCCGACCCCTCCTCCCGCCACCGAGCCAATGGCTCCTGTGAAGCCGAAGGGGCAGGCATTCGGGGAGGAGAAGAGCGGAGGGGCGCTTCTCGAGGACGCCACGCCAGCGGCCGCCAGGGCGGCGCCTGAGTCGAAGCCGGTTGATGCTGTTGAGGGGCTCGGTCAGCAGGACGGGCCGAGGAATGATTTCAGGAAGAACAACATGCGCGAGTCCCGTGCGAAGGACTTTGGCGATGCGAACAGATTCGGCGACCGGGGCCAGCCCGGCCCGGACGATCGCAGGCAGAACGGCGGTCTCGCCGCAGGAACAGAGAGCCCCAAGGGCGAGGGGATGGCCGGCTCGACTCTCATGGAAGGTGAAGCCATTGCCGTCGCTCGCACACCCTCGTCGCGCTCCGGATTCTCCCTCGACGCCGGTCTCCTTTCGCTCCAGACCGCGCTCCATGTTCCGTCCGATTCCCGCCAGGAGACGTTCGAGCACCGCGGCGAAGACGGAATCGCGGCACCGCCTCCCTCGGGTGCGCCGTCGCTCGACATCGGTTACCGCCGGGTCGGTTCCACGAACTTCCGGACCTGGGTCGTCGCCGCGGCGGTCCTGCTGGCGACCTGGCTTCTCCGTCGGCACAGAGTCCTCG
>JAEYWB010000753.1 GCA_023429275.1 Planctomycetota bacterium | reverse complement strand
GGTGGGCGGGGGGCGGGCGGTGGAGGCGCCGGCGTCCCCGGGGGGGACGGGGGACGACAAGGCGCAGATCCTGCCGGTGAAAAGTCACTGTGTTGCAGTCCTGTGGAGTGCGGTTTCGGCCGTCCCTGGCCGTCGCGACCGGTGTCCGGTCCGGCCGACCGGAGAGAAGCGGCGGGCTGAGCCGTCGCGATCTCCTTGCCGACGCCCGTTAATATCGGAACAGCTTCTTCACTTTGTTGAATCGGACTTGCCGGAACATGAAGATCGTATTTCTGACGCGCGCCCGCGAGTTGGGCTCAAGCGATCCAGGTCGTCAATTCATGGTCGTCAGGTATTCGATCCTTGATTCGTGCGAGGCCTGATGCGTGCCGAACGGAGAGCCGCTCGCGACATCACAGGAGATCACCATGGACCGGGAGCTATCGAATGCGGCCATCGAGATCGCCGCCCTGCTGAAAGCCTCCAGACGCCGCCTGGTGCTTGCTGAGAGCTGCACCGGAGGCCTCGTCGCGGCGTCGCTCGTCGGGGTTCCCGGAATCTCCGACTGGCTCTCGGGATCAGCCGTCGTCTATCGCGACGACACCAAACACCGCTGGCTGGGTGTTTCGGAGACAGATCTCGCCGACCCCGCCATCACGGCCGTCAGCGAAACCGTCGCGAAGCAGATGGCCGAGGGGGCACTGCGGAAAACCCCGGAAGCGGACTTCGCTGCGGCGACAACCGGACATCTCGGCCCTGGGGTGGCCGACGACGTCGACGGCCTCGTCTTTATCGCCACCGCCCGCCGGGACGGGGAGCGAATCACCTCGCGGGCTGAGCAGGTGCGGCTCTCCTCACCCTCGCCGGAAAGCTCAGCCGATCAGGTCCGACGTGTTGCACGCCAGCGCGAAGCGGCGCTTCTCGCATTGCAGATGATCAGAAACGCCCTGGCCGGTTGAAATGCGGGCCGTGGCACGCCCTGGCCCGGTGGGAGCGAGCAAAAGATCGTCCGCGGCGAATTGAGATCGCCGAATTGAGATCGCCCAGGGGGGCCGAGCAGACTTCCCCTGGTACCCGCTTCTCACCGCATTTCGCGGTGCGTGTCCCAGCCGAGGTAGATCACGATGATCGCGGAGATGATGAACAGGATGTCCATCATCTTGGTGTGCTTGCCGGAGAACGGCGCTCCTATCGCCAGATCGGCGATCGCCATCAGCGCGACGAGTCCCGCGACGAACATCGAGATGCGGACGAGTGTCTTCGGGGTGTCAGCCATAGTGAAGAGGGGAATCGTTCCGACGGAAGGGGACCGCTGCTTTGAGTATAGACCAGCGTCGCAACCTGTCTCCAGCCGCGATGCCGATGTTTCCCAATCCCCGGCCAAAGAGTACAACAGAAAGCGACCGTGACGTCCGTCCCGGCGAAAACCGAGCTTTTTTCGACTATGCGTCAGCCCCTGTTCGCGTTTTTCTGCGGCATCACGCTCGCCTCCGCCCTTCCGGCGGCCTCCGCCTGGGGACACCCGGGGCACGGGACGACCGATCCCGACAGCATCGCGCACGTCGCGGAGCCGATTCACGCCGGACCGATCGTCGCGACCGTCATCGCCGGATGCGTCGCCTCGGCAGCAGGCTGGAAACTGGCCCGCAAGCGGCGGTAGATCCCCAATCCTCCGTCGTGCGACCTTCCAGGTCGCTCCACTGGGCGATCCATTCCAGAGAGACCGGGCCGAAGCCGGATTCGAGAGACTTCAAGGTGACGTGGCTCGGCGTCGAGAGAGGCGAATCATCGAATGGGATGGGCCCGCTCGGCAACGTTCAAACGGCCTGGAAGGCCGTTCTACGGAGCCGTGGCGCCTCCCACGCCCCGTGGTCCGGCCTTACAGGCCCACGCTCGCCGACTTGATCCACCTCATTCGGTTCAACCTGTCGTCAAGCGTGAAACTCGTACGGCCTGGAAGGCCGTTCTACGGAGCGGTCGAGTCGCTCACCCGATCGCTCAGTGGTTGACCGCGAACTCGCTCGAGTTGAGATACGCCCAGAGCACGTCGCTCAAGCCCTCGTTCAGGGCGAGCTCCGCCGGTTGCCGCGGGTCGCGACGGTACTTCCGGACCAGGTCGACGAGCCGGGCCAGTTCTTTCGGCGTCGGCTGCCGCGAGAGGGCCGTCAGGCAGAGCCGGCGGACCTTTTCCGCCTCGTTCCCCGGGCCGTTCAGAACCGTGTAGAGCGACGTCCCCGGCTTCCCGCTGACCGCCTGACGGATCATGTCGCCGTTCATCATCATCACCGTCTGGGCGAACGATCCGTCGAACGTTCTCGCCTCGCCATTCTCTTCGTTGTCGATCGCCGCGTAGAACTGGTCGAGCCACGCCTGGCGGCTCTTGTCGGCGTCGTTCCAGGAAATGCTCCGGTCCGCTCCGGTCGCCACGAGGAGCGAGTCGAACATCTGCTCGGCCGACAGCGGCTTGACGTACATCCGGCTGAAGAGCGGCAGCTCTCCCTCGGCCGCGGTGTCGCCGCGGTTACCGTCGCCGAACTCGCTGGTGAGCTGGTACGCCGACGACCGGGTGATCCAGCGGACGAGCTGCTTCATGTCGTACCCGCTGGCGACGAACCGCTCGGTCAGCTGTTCGAGCAGCTCCGGATGCGACACCGGAGTGTGCGGTCCCATGTCGTCGACCGGGTTCGTGAACCCGCTGCCGAAGAAGTGTGCCCACATCCGGTTGACCATCCCCCGCGCCAGCTGCGGCCGGTCGCCGGAAGCCAGGATGCGAGCGAGCTCACGACGGCGATTCACCGAGGCATCCGTCTTGATCTCCTGCCCGTCCAGCTTGGGGTAGGCAACCCTCATCACCCCGCGGAGGTCTTCGTAGAAGGTCGGTCCTCCCGCCTCGCGGTTGACGAGCGCCCGCTCCTGCCGCTTCATCTTCGTCACAGGGTCGATCGTGTCCCGCTCGACCACCTCGGTCTGCTGAAAGAAGCTGTTGAGCGCCCAGAACTCCTCCTGCGAGGTCCCGTTGATCGGGTGCTTGTGGCACTGCGTGCAATGGACCTGCGTGCAGAGGAACAGCCGCGACGTGATGGCCGTCGCCGGGACCGCTTCGTTGTTCAGATGAGCGAGGAGGAACCCCGCGGCTCCGTTGTCGTTCTCGCTCCCCTCCGCCGCGATCAGTTCGCCGACCGTCTCCGTCCAGGGGCGGTTCTCGTGGAACTGCCGGCGGAGGAAACGGGAGAGGGCAGCCCGGTCGACCGGTTTCGCCGACGAACGGCCGATGAGAAGGTTCGTCCAAAGGGTCGCGAAGTGCCGTGTGTAGTCGGGGGCGGCGAGGAGCTCCTCGACCAGCCGTTCGCGTTTGTCACTCCGCGTGTCAGCCAGGAATTGCTCCACGGCGTCGACGTCGGGAATATGGCCGGCGATGTCGAGATAGACACGGCGGATCCACTCGCTGTCCGAGGCCCGGGCTGACGGCGAGACCTCCGCTGTCTTCCAATTGCTCGACAGATTCTCGTTGATGACTGCGACGACCGATGCGACGTCGGTGGGGACGGAGCGGGGTCCCGTTGCAACCTGCGGAGCCTCAGGCTTTTCGACCGGGGAGCCGGAGACCGGCTGAGGCTTCATCCCGATCTGGAGAGGCACGGTCCCCGGGTTCCCGGAAACAATCTCCGGAGTCACGGACGGTGTCCCGGCATCCGGCTTTCCCTGGCCCGCTTCGGGGGGGACCGGGGCGGGCGGAACATGGACGATCGGTCGGGGGCCGGCTCCCTGCGGTGGAAGGAATGTCACCGTCAGCAGCGCCGCAATGACGGCAGCGACCGACGTCACGAGAGGGATCGTCCAGCGGCGGGGAGCCCCCCGATGAACTGGCTCAGGCATGGGAACGGCGGCCGGAGCGCCGATCGCAACGTCCCAGCTGAGCGTGCCGTGAAGGGCCGTGTATTCGAGGTAGAGCTGCCTGGCCCGCGGGTCCGCCAGCACAATCTGCTCGATCTGCGCGATCTCCTCCTCCGTCGCGCGGTCGTCAAACAGCGCGTCGAGAAGTTGCAGCAGGCGCTGGCGGGTCTCGCTGGTCACGTCACATTCTCCGCGGCGATACGCCGCTGGATGCACTCCAGTAGAGTTTTTCGGATACGTCCGAGGGACTGATAGACCGAATTGGCAGGGCGGCTGAGATCCTGTGCAAGATCCTTGCCGTGGGTGCCTGGCTGGTAACGCTGGCGAATCAGGTCGCGATCCTCCGGGCGGAGCTTCGCGAGGCAGGCCTCGAGCGCCAGTTTGCGGCGCTCCCATTCGTCGGAGGCAAACACCGGGTCGCGGGCGAGCGCGTCCACGAACTCGGCGGAAAAACGAAGCTTGTCGCGATGCCGCGACTGACGGAACTGCAGGACCTCGAATCGAGCCACCTGGCACGCCCAGGCGAAGAACTTCGTCCCCAACTGAAACTGGCTCGCCTTGGTCAGCAGAACGACGTTGGTGTTCTGAAGAACCTCCTCCGCGTCCTGGGTGCTCCCAAGTTGCGAGAGGATGAACAGGTACAATGGGCGCTGATGCCGAGTGAACAACTGGATGAAGTGTTCATCGGGAGCGGATGTCACGGGGCTGTCTGCTGGCTCGCTGCTCACCGGCGCCAAGTTCCACACCGCTCTCGAAAAACGTCGGCCGAGATAAAATCGGGGGACCATTGCTGGTCCCCCGGCCGCATCCATTTTCGTGCCGCCTGTCGATCTCCACCCGCATTTCGCCAAGGAAACCGCGGGTGTTCCGACAGGAACCGAGGGATGAACTCTTTAAGAGATCAAACCCTTGATCGGCGTTCCGCCGTTGGCGAGCTTCATCGGCCGGCCGCGGGTGGAGGTGTGGACCGTGTCGAGCGGAATCTTCATCGAGTGAGCAACCGTCGCCCAGATGTCGCCGGGGAGGTAGCTCTCGCTGACGATCCGCATGCCGTCTTCGTCGGTTTCACCGATGGCGCGGCCGCCCTTGAGCGATCCGCCACCGACGAGGACCGACCAGCTCTGCGCCCAGTGGTCGCGGCCGGTGTTGGCGTTGATTCGCGGCGTACGGCCGAACTCGCCCATGACGACGATGTTCGTGTGCTCGAGCAGGCCACGCTGCTTGAGGTCGGCGGTGAGGCCGGCGATCCCCTTGTCGAGCTGCGGGAGCCGCTGGTTCTTGAGGGTGTTGAAGACGTCCTGGTGGAGGTCCCAGCCGCCGAGCGACACTTCGATGAACGGGACGCCGACTTCGACGAGGCGGCGGGCCATCAGCATGCTGCGGCCAAACTGCGAGTTCATCGGGCCGTACATGTCCTTGATGTTCTGCGGCTCCTTGTCGACCTTGAAGGCCTCCATCTGCTTGGAGGTCATCAGGTTGACCGCCTTCGAGTAGACGTCCTTGTGGGCCTGGCCGATGTCACCCCGGTCCGACTTGATGAAGTTTTCTTCGACAGCCGAGAGGATGCCGAGCCGCTTGTTGAGGCGGCCCATCGAAGACTCGTCGAGGTCGGCGTTCTGAATGCGGCCGTTCGAGTCGACCACGAACGGAGCGTGCGACATCCCGAGAAAGCCCGGGCTCATCCCGCCGCCGCCGATCGAAACGAACGAAGGAATCTCGAGATCCTTCCGCTTCGCACCGACTTCGTAGCTGACGACCGAGCCGAACGTCGGGTGAACGACGGTCGGGTTCGGGACGTAAGCCGTGTGCATGAAGTAGGTCCCGCGGCCGTGGTCGGCTTCGCGGGTGCTCATCGAGCGGACGACGGACAGATCGCTCATCATCTTCGCCGTTTCCGGCAGGTGCTCGCTGATCTGCAGGTCCCCCTTGGTCGAAACCGGCTTGAACTCACCGCCGTTCTTCGAGCCGGGCTTCAGGTCCCACATGTCGATCGTCGGCGGACCGCCGCCGAGCCACACGAGGACGCACGACTTCTTGCCGGCGACCTGGGCGGCATTGGCTTCCAGGTGGCTGAGGAATTGCGTCGCACCGACTGCCGCCGCACCCCCCATGGCCATGTGGCTCATGAAGTGACGGCGATTCATCCCGCTGGGAGTCTGCATGGAAGTGTCCTTGAATCGTTGGTGTTTGATTTGAACAGTACGTGTATTCAGCAACAGGAATCGCCGGGCCGAAGCCGCTCTTAAGAACCGAATGCGACGATCAATGGTTCGTCACAAACTCGTTCGAATTGAGCAGCGCCCAGTAAACATCCTGGAACCATTCCAGACGATAGTTGCCATAGGCCGCCATCGTTTTCCTCAGCGCCGTGGTCTCGGCCCGCGTGGGGACTCGACCAAGCGCCGCAATGTACATCGACCGCACCACCTCTGCTTCGTTCTTCGCATTCGATTTCATCATCGCACTGAGGAAGCTTCCTTCCTCGGTGCTGATCGCACTCTTGACCAGCTGGCCGTTCATCATCAGGAGGGCCTGAGGAATCGTTCCGCTGAAGAGCGTCGGCTCGGAGTCATCCGCACCGCCGAAGATCCGCTTGAACTCCGCCAGCCACCGGTCACGCTGCTGCTGGGCGGCCTCGTAGCTCGACTGCCCCGCCGCATTCGCATTCGTAGCGATAATCAGCGAGTCGTAGAGCTGCTCAACCTGGAGCGGCTTCGTGTACATGTGGCTGAAGAGGGCGACTTCCCCCGCCGCCGGATTGTCGACCTGGTTCTTCGGGTTGAACTGGCTCGTCAGGTTGTAAGCCTCCGAGTTGCAGATCCACTGGCAGAGCTTCTTGATGTCGTAGCCGCTCTTGACGAACTCGTCGGCCAGGCGATCCAGCAGTTCCGGATGGCTCGCCGGGTTGTGCGGGCCCATGTCGTCGACAGGCTTCGTGAAGCCGTAGCCGAAGAAGTGACCCCACATGCGGTTGACCATCGCGAGCGCGACCTGCCTGGTCGAGTCGTTCCTGGTCATGAGCGTGGCGAGTTCCGTCCGCCGCTGCGGGCTGTTCTGATCGACCTCGGCATTCAGGTACTTCGGATAAGCGACCTGGACGAGCCCCGCACGGTTTTCGAAGTAGACGGGCCCCTTGAAGTCGCGGAAGGCGAGCTCCGAGTAGTCGTCATCCATCTGCCCCGTTTTCGGGTTGTACTTGTCGTGGTCGATGCGGACGACCTGCCGGAGGAAGCTGTTGAACTCCCAGAACTGATTCTGCTTCCACTCGTTGAACGGGTGGTTGTGGCACTGCGTGCACTGCACCTGCATCCCGAGGAAGATGCGGGTCAGCCGGGCGGTCGCCTCGACGGCGTAATCTTCGCTGTTTGCGTTCCCCTGAAGCTGGCCAAGCAGGAAGTTGACCGCACCGTTCTCGGTGTAGTGCCCTTCCGCGGCGACGAGGTCGAAGACCATTTCGTTCCAGGGACGGTTCTTTGCAAACCCTTCCCGGAGAAACTTCTCGAGTGCGGCCCGGTCGGTGCGATCCGGCGTATTGCGGCCGAGAAGGACGTTCGTCCAGACGGTCGTCATGTTCCCGACGTAGCCAGGATCCTGCAGCAGTTCGTCAATGACGAGCTGCCGCTTGTTCGGCTCCTTGCTGCGGCTGAACGCCTCGACTTTCTCGCTCGGGGGGATGTGCCCCACAATGTCGAGATAGACCCGACGGAGCCACTCCATGTCGTCCGCGACTTCGCTCGGCTTGACCTCGTTGTCGGTCCAGCCGGTCCGGATCTGCTCGTTGATGTACTGGATGATCGGGTCGGACGACCCAGTCGTGAACTTGGTCGCCGACTGCGCGTACCCTGCAGCGGTGACCGCCAGTGCGGCCGTCAACGCGAGACACCCGATCAAAGATCGACGCATCCGCAGCATGTGTTTTCCCCTCTCCAAGCGTGCAGGCATGACTTCGCCCCAAGACATGACCACAGATATTCTAAGGATGTTCGACGAAAAGGTTTCAGAACTTCGCCGCCAGTTCACTATACGACGCGCTCCAAATCCCTGCAATTGTATCACTTGCGGTTGATCTGTCGTCCACTCCGAGGCCTCCGGGCCGCGGAATGCGCAAGCCAAGTCTCCCAAGCGGTAGAGAACAAACGCGGATCCGGACCGGAAAATGCCTTGCGGCAGGGATGTCCTTGCCAGAGCCCCGGTTTTCCCGTTCGACGCGTCTGTACGCATCAAATCCATTGCGGAGAGTCCCGCCAGAAGAAGCCTCAACGCCTCGATTCGGTCTATTCAGGGGGCATAGCGCTTCTTGGAATGCCTCGTGAGAGCGCCGGGCAGGCCCGGAGGCGGCGATCCCGGCCAAGTGGTCACGGACTGACCGAGCTGATTTTCCATCACCGGTGGAGGCCAGAAGATCCAGAAATTTTCCTTCGGGTCGCCTACGGAATTGCGAGGCTCGTAGCCTCGCATCATGATCGCCCAGCTCGCCGTGATTGTCGCCCGTCGAAACACGACCGTCCCCAACACATCCGTGAGGACGTTCCCCACGATCACCACCCAGAAAAGTCCGGCAACGAGGAGCAACTCGGCGATTGGAACGGGCAGACCAACGTCGTGGTGAATCCTCATTCGTGACCCCCGGAATCAGGTTTCACAACTGTACCGCCGAAACGCTGTACTATCACAATAGTACGGTACGCACGCTGGAGGTGAGGCGTGAAGCGAAACCGAGACTCCTGCCAAAATGATGCGGAATCTCTCCGTGGGCCCTCGGAGACCGGAACAGATGTCCAGGATCTGTCATTCTCTCACCGGAATTTCTTCTCCACCTCACTCGTAGCGAGGATTGTTGCCGTGCAGTTCTGTAGGCTCCGGATTGAATCCGGTTCGATGCCGCCCGGCCGAATCGCTGGTCCATTACCTTCTCGTGTCATCCGTGACTCCCTGTGCGCTCTATTACGGTTTGCTTCGGCTCCCGACGCGATATCTGCTGTCGCCCCTGGCAGGCTTTACGAATCTCCCGTTCCGGCGAATCTGCCGCGAGCTTGGGGGCCTAGGCCTCGGAACGACCGACCTCGTGAGCGCCCGCGGACTGATCGAGGGGAGCACCAAGACGCTGCAGCTCATCGCGACCTGCCCGGAGGACCGGCCCTTTGCCGTCCAGATCTTCGGCGGAGAGCCTGAGGTCATGCGGGACGCGGCACAGTTCCTCGAGGCCCGAGGCGTCGACTCGATCGACATCAATATGGGCTGCCCCGTCGACCGGATCACCAAGGGGGGAGCGGGATCGGCGATGATGTGCCGGCCGTCCGACACCGTTGACCTCGTCCGCGCCGTCGTCGAGGCGGTGAAACTCCCCGTGACGGTCAAGATGCGGCTCGGCTGGGACGAGACGCAGATCACCGCCCCCGCCTTCGCCCGCGAGTTCGAGCAGGCAGGGGTCGCCGCGATCGCCATTCACGGCAGGACGCGCGCCCAGGGGTTCAGCGGCTCGGTCAGCCGCGACGGAATCCGCCAGGTGGTCGAGGCGGTCGAGCGGATCCCCGTGATCGGAAACGGCGACATCCGGACGGTGGCGGATGCCGAGACGATGTTTCGCGAGACCGGTTGCCAGGGAATCTCGATCGGCCGGGGCGCGCTGGCCAATCCGTGGATCTTCCGGCAGCTAGTCGAATGGGAGACGACCGGCCGATACTCGCCGGCGGGCTCGTTCGAGGACCGCCTGCAGCTGATGCGACGACAGTTCGGTTACCTCGTCGAACTGGCGGGGGAGTCCCGTGCGGTCCCCGCGTTCCGCAAGATGGGACACTGGTACCTGAAGTCGATGCACGTGCGGGCCGCGCTGCGGAACCAGTTCCAGACCGCGCCGACCCGCGAGGCGATCGAGTCGGTCCTCTGTGAGATCGAGGCGAGCGGTCCGACGCATGGGGAACGGACAGGCGAACTGCCGGAGATGCACATTCCCGTGCCGGCGGGCCCGGTCGAGCGCTGGTAGGGCAGATCGTCGCGCGGCTGGCCGCACCACAGACCAGGGACCCGTTCGCATCGGGCGAACGACGCGGCTCGCGACCGAGACGGACTCGTGGCCGAGTTCCGCGGGTCGATCCCGGTCAAGGAAATTCCAAGGGAGGCGAACCGCCTCGTCTTGATTCCTGTCTCGAAGATCGGGAGGATTCGCGAGACTCTGCAGGATATTCCGTCTGACCGGGCGGAGCGGTCCGCCGGTCGACTTCGGAATTCCCCAGATCGCGCAGGGAGTCGGTCGCTTTCGCCCTTTGTCGAGGAGACGGGCGGCGTACGATTCCCTTGCGAGCGGCACGTGTCGCTCGCGAGCGTCCCGGTCAGCCGACTCGTCTGATTTGGACAGGTTCGGCCCAGCGAGGAGATTCATCCAATCATCGCAAAAGTGACCTCGGATCGTGCCGTCAGCGGCGTTTCCCGTCCCTTGAACGCGTCCGGCATCGAAAACGCCGTTCGCGCCGCTCAGACATGTGACGCGATGCGTGGGAAAGAGACGATCGTTCTCGACCTTCGCTCGATCACCCCTCTCTTCGATTTCTTCGTGATCTCCACCGGCACCAACACCCGCCAGACGCGAGCCATGGCGGAAGAAGTGGACCGGGTCCTGAAAGAACAGGGCGCCCGCCGGACGGGGATCGAAGGGCTGGAGCCCGGAAGCTGGATCGTGCAGGACTACGGAGACGTCGTTCTCCACGTCTTCACGCCCGAAGAGCGCCGTCAGTACGACCTCGAACGCCTGTGGGGCGACGCTCCGCAGATCTCCTGGAAGGACTTATCCCTCGCGCACACGGAAGCGGTCGCTTCCTGATCGTCGGTGATCACTGCAGCACGGAGGGCGTCCGGAATGATGGATTCCGGACGCTACGGGCCTCTTGCCCCCTTATCTTACAGCGTCCACATTCTGCATCGCAGGCCGGACCTGATCCCGTCCTCGCTGATTCGATCGACGAAAGACCATTCGAATATTCGCTGGAGTCAGCGATGCCGAAGGTCGTCCGCCCCATTCTGCGGACGGGCTTTCTCCCCTTCGTTGTCGACCCGCTCTCCTCCGCTCCCGTTTTTCGTGCGATCAAGGGGACGCGACGGCCTGCCGCTCGCGTTCCACACGTCGCGATCTGCCGTGGGAGTTGACCTATCGTCCGGTGACCCTGCTCATCGACGAGACGCCACGCCGCCTCCCGCTCCTCATGTGGAGTGAACCCCGGGGAGCCAGTCGCACCGCAGCGTTTCTGCTGTCGTCGTTGCATTCGCCCCTGTCCACCCGATAATCGCAACTGCCCGGCGTCGGTCGAACGGGGTGCAGAGCTGGCCCGCCTCACCCTGTTCCTGACGCCGGGTATTTCTTTCGGCGGGGCCGCCGCTTGATGAAACAGCAGGGCCGGTTGAATCCGTAGTGGGGCTCGCTCGATAATGCGGCGCGTTCCGCTCCGCGCTCAAACACGAGGTGCACCATGGCCACGACTCCCGTTCCCGCCGCGACTGCTCTCCCCGCGACCGACGGAGGCGAATCGACCACCGGGATCCGGAAGTATCTCGACCGGGCCCTCGCGACCGTCAAGTCTCTGGGAATCAGCCGCCGCGACGAAGTGCCGCAGGAGCTGATCTCCCTGCTCGACCAGGTGAAGTCGCTCGACGAGGCCCGAGTCCTCGCCATCGCCGACGTCATCAAGCACATGAGCACGTTCAACGCCCTTGTGCGGGACAACGTCGAGAACATCACGATCGGGAACCGGTATCTTGAAATCACGCAGATGTTCGACTCGATCCGCGAGGACTCGAAGACCCTCATCGCTCAGCTCGATGACGGGAAGATCGGCCTCGGGGAGAAGGTGCAGAACCTGTGGATGCGTATCCACCGGGGAAGCCCGTCGGCCCGGTTCGAGAAGATCATCGATTCGTACCGCGACGTCTCGAAGGACACGAAGGAACAACTCCGGCGCGAGTCGGCGATCATGGATGCCTACATCGACTTCCGCTTCGCCCTCAAGCAGGCCGAGGTCCTCGCGGGTGAGCTTGTGGACAAGGAAATCCCGATCCTCGACGCCGCGCGGCAGAAGCTGATGGAAGCGCAGAAGACGGTCGACGGCGGCAGCGCGGCGGGCACCACCGACAAATCGAAGCTGGAACTCGCCCGCGACGAGGCCCGGCACGGGTATGAGAAGGAGGACCGGAATTTCCAGCTCCTCAAGGACATCTCCGAAAACCTGCGAATCGGCTACGACGTCGGTGAGACGCTCATTACGAAACTCAAGCAGACGCATGATGTGAAGGACAGGGTTTTCCGCCGGGCGGTGACGTTCTTCACGACGAACGAGCATGTCTTCACGATCCTCGGAACCGTCTACACCTCGCAGCACGGCCTCCACGAAGTAACGCAGGCGACCGAGGCGATGAAAACCGGCGCCAACAAGGGGCTCGAAGACATCGCCGACGTCGGCCAGGAGCTCGAGCGGGCCGCACTCAAGGCGGGCTACGGCTCGACGATCAAGCCGGAGTCCGTGCAGAAGCTCGTCGACGCGATCAGCACGTTCCAGGTGGAGTCGCTCGAGACGATCGCTCAGCTCCGCAAGGAGAGCGAACAGAACGCCAAGGAGATCCGCCGCGTCGTCGAGGAGGGCAAGAAGCGGTTTCAGGAGACGCTGGCGCGGTTCGCTCGCGACGGAAAGGCGTAACTCTTCGATTCATCGACGGGTGAGCGGCGACGTCCTCGCTGAGATCCTGGTCTCAGGACGGCGAACGCCGCTCTCCATTCGCCTGCTCTCCGTTCGCCTGCCTCGCGGAGCGAATGGCTACACTCCGTAAATCGGCCCGAACCGCGACTTGAGGTGCTTGAGCAGCGGTTCCTGTCGCAGCCGTTCTTTGTGGCCGAAGCCTTCACGGGCAAGTCGGGCAAGTTCACGAAGATCGCCGACACCATCCGCAGCTTCGAAGAACTCTGCGACGGCAAGTGGGACCATCTGCCGGAATCGGCCTTCATGTACGTTGGGGCCATCGAAGAGGCCGAAGAACAGGCCAAAAAGATGGCCGCGGCGAACTGAGATCACGCTGGCGAATCCAAAGTCACGCGGCCTCTGGAAATCCAGAGGCCGTTTTCTTTGAGTGCATGCGGAACCTGATCTCTCTGGCCCGATGCGGCGCTTCCATTGGCATCGACTAGACTAAAATCGGTTTCGCGTCCTCGTGCGAGCGGGCGAATCGATGAGCATCTCCTATATCGTCTGCCCGCTCGAATCCCGAGCCCTCGAATGGTCGCGCAGTTGTGGCCTGACGGTCGGGGATCTCGATCAAAGCGGCCGAACTCCGACCTTCGAAGAGCTGAAATCCGCCGTCGTATTTCCGGGGCACCTCAATCGCGTCCATAGGGAGGCTCCCTACGCAGGGAAGAACTACGAGCCGTTCCAGATCTCGGTTGACTCGGAAAGAACGAAAACGTTTGAGGCCTCGGATCCAATCACCGCAGTGAGCGGGACCAGAATCGGTCACTGCTCCGAGACGTCGATCCTCGTGAGCGGCGGGAGAACCTCGGACGATCGACTGACTTATCTCTCAGTTCGCGGAGATGTCGATCTGCTGATCGCACTCCTGCGCAACATCGTTCGAATCTGCGGCCCGCAATTCTTCATGGCGGATTGCGAGTCGAGTCCGTGGCTCGTCCTGACGCCGACTGCAGTTCCTGAGGGCGCCGAGCAATGGACGGGGCCGCTTCCTGAGACAACCTGGCCAGAGTGGTCGAAATCGACGAATCAGCTCTGAGTCCTGACCAGCACCACGGTCATATCGTCATGCTCGATGTTGCCGTTCTTGTACTGGTCCACGTCGGCGTACAACCGGTCGATGAACTGGCTTGAAGGCTCGGCCCGCCCCGCGGCGAACTGCTCGAACATCCGCGGCTCGCCGTACATCAAGTCTTCGTTGTTGAGCGCTTCACGGAATCCGTCGGAAATCAGGATCAGCGAGTCTCCGGCCGCGAGCGGTTCGAGCGGAAGCGTCGGGAAGACTTCATCCTCGATGATTCCGATCGGCGCGTTGTCGCTGTCGCAGATGATCGTCTCCCCGGCGGCATTCAGGCGATAGAACGGCTGGCCGGCCGAGGCGAAGTTCATCCGGCCGCTGGCGAGGTCGACTTCGACGAGGCTCAGCGTGACGAACCGCGAGCTGGGAAACCTCTTCATCACGTGCTGGTTCACCTTGCCCATCATGTCGCCGGGCGAGTAGCCGGAGCTGGCCATCATGGCCAGCAGCCGGCGGACGTCGACAATCAGCATCCCCGCGGCGACGCCGTGCCCCGAGGCGTCCCCCATGGCGATCAGCATCGAGTGCTCGTTGGCCTGGAAGACATCCGAGATGTCCCCGCAGACGCGGTTCGCCGGCAACTCGCTGGCGATGATTTCGAGCGAGCCCCCCTTGAGCATGCGGGGCTTCCAGCTGCGAACTTTCGGTGCGGGGCGGGTCGAAACGTAAGCCATCAGTCACCTGTTCGGGGAAGCCGCAAGTGCGCGCAGTGTCTCTCTGCTTCACGCAAGGAATCGAATCGACTCCGGCGAAAGTTGCCTGAATCAGTGCTCGGCGATGCCGTCGAGCGTCATCGCTTCGGCCCGCGTCCGTGATCCCCGAGAACCGGAGGAACCGGTCCAGCTTCACAGCCTTCACGGGTCGACAAGCAGCGGCCCAATCTGGATGGCAATCAGCATCTTCAAGCCGCGACTTCGGCAGACTGAGGAGCTGCCGTTGGAGTCGTTTCTGCGGCCCGGCGGCCATCGGGCGTCAGGCGGTAGCGCATTCCCAGCTGACGGCCGAAGAGTTCGTACTTGAGATAGCCCCGTGCAATCAGTCCGCCATGCAGCTGTGAGAGCTGCTCAGCCTCGACGCCCTCGAGAGCCGTCACCCGCGCACACCAGGCGTCGGCGTTTTCGGCTTCGTCGGCAGCATTCTCGTCAGCAGCGGCCGGTTCCGTTCCAGCGGCCGGCGGAGTCGGCTCGACAGGGCTGGCCTCCACAACGGCCCCTGCTGCAGTTGCCGTCGCCGCTGCGGTGCGTGCAGGGCGTTTCGGGAGCTGGGCCTCACGCTCGACGTACGCCGCCAGGAGAAGAGTGGCGGCGGGCTGTTCCGTCAGCCATTCGCTGTTCTGATCCGTCATACCGGGAACTATCGGCGTCCCCGGAAGAGCCGTTTGAAGCCGGACGAAGTGCGCGCCACGGTCCGCACAACCGGCCTGATTGCATCCGGCGGCGCGACAGGCCCAGCCGACTGGCGGATCCCGCCGAAAACGGCAATTACTGCCCGCGGGCCTTCAGAAACGCCAGCTTCTTGAACCCGCGGAAGTAGATGCCGCCATTGGCAACCGCCGGCGACGCATAGGCAGAATCGCCAAGGGGACTGCGGCCTTCAATCTTCACTTCGTCTCCCGAAAAACTCAGGACCACCACTTCCCCCTCATGCGAGACGTTGAACAGCCGCCCCTCCAGCATCACGGGCGAAGCAAAGAACTGGCCGCCGATCCGGGTTCGCGTGATGTTCTTGCCGTCCGCCAGGTTAGCGAGGAAGAAAGTCCCGTCGTCATTCCACAGGTAGATGCGGCCGTCGCGGATGATCGGGGTCGGCACGTACGGCACTCCCTGTGTCTTCGGCCGGACGTATTTGAGAGGACTCATGCCGGCCTCGCCTTCGACGTTCGGAGCCACGCAGATCATGACTTCTCCACGTCCGCCCTGACCGCAGGTGGCGACCAGCATGCCGTCGCCATAGGCGGGCGAACCGACAGTTCGCATCGGGACTTCGCCGCTGGTCCACAACTCCGCGCCGGTGAGCGGATCGAGTCCGCTCATGCCGTGGGCGCCGCTCATCACGACGAGCTGCGGCGCTTTGCCGGGCGGAGTAATAATGACAGGGGTCGCGTAGGACGACTCACGCGACTTGCGCTCGATCGTCCAGACGATTTCGCCGGTCTTGCGATTGAGCGCATAGATGGCGCTCGGCGGAGGGCCTTCCTTCCGGCCCTGGTCGTTGCACACGATGACGAGATCGCCAAACAGGATGGGCGACACTCCGTGGCCATGCTCGGTGATGCACGTGCCGAGGTCCTTCGTCCAGACCTGCTGGCCGTCGAAGGTGTAGGCGTTCAGCGTGTAATGATCGGCGTCCGCGAAGGCGATATAGACCCGTTCGCCATCCGTCGTCGGCGTCCCGGACGCCCAGCTGTTCATCTTGTGCAGATGGTTCTTGCCCAGCCACAC
>JAEYWB010000724.1 GCA_023429275.1 Planctomycetota bacterium | reverse complement strand
CTCCAGATCATGGAGAGAAAGGGGCTCGTGACGCATGACCGGGAAGGGCAGGCGAACGTCTATCGCCCGCTCGTCACCCGTGATCAGGTCGCCCAGCCTGTCGTCCAGACTCTCGTGAGGAACCTGTTCGGAGGGGATGCGACCCGTGCGGTCCAGGCGCTCCTCGACAGCTCCGACCTCAGCGCGGCGGAGCTCAAGGAGATCCGCCGGATGATCAATGAGGCGGCCCGCGACCGGAAAGCAGACGGCCCGTAGTCCGCCGATCGCGGCGGCATTCCGACCTCGCCCCGTTCAGCCGTCACTCGACAGGCGGCCCATTGTCGAAGGCGACTCATGTTCGCGCTCATCGAAACACTGCAGGGCCCGATCGGCACTCGTCTCGTCGCGGTTCTTCTCCACACCCTCTGGCAGGCAGCGGCGCTGGCCTTCCTGGCGGGAATGGCACTCCGCGTCATTCCCGCGGCCCGGGCGGAGCTTCGGTATCGTGTTGTCCTCGGAGCGCTCGCGCTCGTCGTGATCAGCCCGTTCCTCACCTGGTCGTTCCTCGGGCCGGCGTGGAATGGCGCTCGGACCGCCGACGCCGCATTGGTCGGCGTTTCGTTGCACGAGAGCGTTCCTGACGGGAGAGACGGCCACGGACACGCGGAGGCCGGTGAGGTCTCGTCGATCTCCGTGCCTCCCGTTCCGGGACGCAGCGAACCGGGCCGACCGGCCGGCATCCCGACCTGGGGCGTTCCCGTTCTCCTGGCGGCGTGGCTGGCCGGGGCGATCGTCATGCTGGCCCGGACCGCGGCCCATCTTCACGCCGCGCGTCAGCTCCAGGCCGGAACACCGGCGACCGATGCGTCGCTGCTTCAGCTGGTGGATGAGGTCGCCCGCCGGCTCGGACTGCGGAGAGTGGTCCGGGTCCTCGTGCATCCCGAGCTTCCGAGCCCGGTCATCTGCGGCGTCTGGACTCCGGCCCTGATCGTTCCACTGTCGTTCCTGACCGGGCTGACGCCCGACCAGCAGTTCGCCGTCATCGCTCATGAGCTCGCGCATGTCCGCCGCGGTGACTTTCTCGTCAACCTGCTGCAGCTCGTCGTTGAGTCGATTCTGTTCTTCAATCCTGCCGTGTTGTGGCTCAGCCGGCAGGTGCGGATCGAGCGGGAAGCTTGCTGCGACGCGATCGCGGTGTCGCTGACGGACGCACCGATCGAGTACGTCCAGACTCTCGCCGACTGGGCCGAGCGGATGCTGACCCCCGCGCCGCAGCTTGTGCCCGCGTTTGCCGAGCCGACGGAGGGCGGGGCTCTGGGAGACCGGGTCCGTCGTGTCCTCGCACCGACGCGAGCGCCGAACCTGCGGGTCCGCTGGGGAACGTTCGCGGGACTCCTCGTCGCCGTCGCGGTCGCCATCGTCCTGATCGCCAAGGGAACGGACTGGGCGGTCACGCAGGCGGCCAAGGTTCTGACCGATGCCGAACGGATTCAGGTTGTCGCCGAGGCTCGCAAGGAGGTGCCGGTCGAGGATGACGCCGACCTCAAGAACGGCGAGCCGGTCCGCGTGAAGGCCCGCATCCGAACGTGGGACGGCAAGCCGGTCAGCGGCTTCCACGTGAGCCTCCACTCGCAAAGCCGCAACAGCGGCTACGGGAGTTCAATGACGATCAACCCTGATGGCAAACTCGATACCGAGATCGACGGCGGCCGGCTCAAGGGAGCGATCGGAGCGCCCGGCTACGCGTCTGTTCTGTTCCCGGAAAGAAAGGCTCCTGGAGGGACGGAAGTCGATTATGGAGATGTCGTCCTGCCGGCAGGAAGGACCGCGCGGATTCGATTCGTCGATCCTCAGGGGAAGCCGGTGCAGGCGGATCGGATCTCTGCTTCGCCTTCCGAACAGGGATCACGCCCCATCCAGAACTACCGTGCGGACGAGAAGGGGGAGTTCCTCCTCCAGAACATTATCGACGTCGAGTATCAGGTTTCTGCCCGTGCCGCTGGCTTCCAGCCGACTTACAACTGGAAGGGACGACTGCCGGAGAACATGACGACAACGATCATGATGCAACCCGCGAAGATCACCACGGGGGTCATCCAGGATCGCGATGGGACCCCGGTCCCTGAAGTCCAGATCTTCGTCAATCAAGAGAAATCGTCCGGTGACAACTCCGGACATTCCTACGGACACGGGTTTCCTGGTCAGCTCTGGACGACCAGTGGCCCAGACGGCTCCTTCCGGATCGACCAGATGGCAGATCAGGGGCGTGCCGATTTCGTCCTGATGCGGGAAGGCGTCGCACGAGCGCTGATCCAGGACATCGAATCGGGACAGACAGGGCTCGTCTGGACGCTCGACCCCGCGATCTCGATCCGCGGCCGGTTCGAAGGCGACTTGAATCTGATCAACAAGGTTCCGCGCTATCGCAGCGTGTTCTTTTCTATCTACCGCCCGGATCGGAACGGCCATCGGCAACAGGTCCTCGGGACGTCATTCCCGGTCAAGGAGGACGGCTCTTTCGAGATCAACGGTCTGGTGACTGGCACATTCCAGATTGAGCGGGCTGTTGCCCCGTGGAAGCAGGAATTGACTGGCCCGGTCGAAAACGTCGTCATTCCGCTCCTGGAACCGAAGACGGCGTCCTCCCCGTCAGTCCGCCCGCTGAAGCTCCTGTTCTC
>JAEYWB010000327.1 GCA_023429275.1 Planctomycetota bacterium | reverse complement strand
CACATCCTCGATCCCAGCCGGAGCGTAGAAGGAAATTTTCGAACCTACACCGTCGTGACGACGGAGGGACAGGTTCTGGTGGGAATGCTTGCGTCGGAGACCCGGACATCGATCGAGCTGATCGACGCCGAGGCGAAGCGGCACGCCATCCAGCGGTCGGACATCGACGAGCTGAGGGGGAGCACGAAGTCCCTGATGCCGGAAGGCTTCGAGAAACAGGTGACGCCGGACGATATCGCGAACCTGCTCGAGTTCCTGACGCAGCGGGGCCGGTTCACGCCGCTTGATCTGCGGAAGGTCGCGACCGTCATTACGACGAAACCGATGTTCTTCGCCCCGGAACGGAGCTCCGACCCGGAAAAGCTGATCTTCCCCGACTGGTCGCCGAAGACATTCGAAGGAGTGCCCTTCCTGCTCGTCGATCCGCAGGGAGACCGTGTGCCGAACGCCGTGATGCTCCACGGGACGAACGGCGACCTCCCGCCGAAGATGCCCCGGTCGGTGGAGCTTCCGGTGAACCAGCCGGTCAAGGCAATCCACCTCCTCGGTCTCATCAGCGGCTGGGGCTATCCGGCGTATGGCGACAAGAGCCCGACCGTGACGGTCCGGCTCCACTACGCCGACGGCAAGACGGAAGACCACATCCTGCGGAACGGCGTTCACTTCGCCGACTACATCCGCCGGGTCGACGTTCCGGAGTCGAAGTACGCCTTCCGGCTCCGGGGCCAGCAGTGCCGCTATGCCGTCGTCGCTCCCGAGCGGACCGAGAAGGTCGCGAAGCTCGAACTCCTGAAGGGGAACGACCCGACGAGTCCGATCTTCCTGGCAATTACGGTGGAAGGGCCTGGTAAATAGGCCGCTTTCGATCGGTCGGCGGCGAGGAAAAGAATCCTCGCGGATTTCTGTCGAACCGGGCCGGTGCCAGGCGACGCACTGGTAGGATGTCCCTCGCCATGTCGGCGAGACGGATGTCCTGTTCCAGAACCTGGGGCCGCTTTCGCGGTCGTCAGTCCCATGCGACTTGAGAGCCCAGCATGAGTGAAGCCACCCCCGTCAAGCCGACCCAGCCGAAGTGGAAGACCTGGACCGGATGGATCCTCTCGCTCCTCCCGGTGGCGCCGATGGCGATGAGCGCCTTCTTCAAGATCAAGCCCCCTCCGGAGATTCTCGAAGAGTTCGGGAAGATGGGCTTCACCGCGGATCTCATGCGCATCATCGGTGTCGTGGAGATCGCCTGCGTCGTCATCTATCTGATCCCGCAGACGGCCGTTCTCGGGGCGATCCTGTTGACCGGATATCTCGGAGGCGCCACCGAGGTTCACGCCCAGAAGCAGGAGTGGCAGTTCATCGCGCCGGTCGCTTTCGGTGTGATTTTCTGGCTCGGACTGTTCCTTCGCGATCCGCGCCAGCGTGTTCTGATCCCGTTCCGGAAGTGGCCCTGATTCGCCGGGCGACGCTCTGCGGCGACGCTACTGCGACGAGTCCGGGATCCGTCCGAAGGCGATCTTGTCGTCCATGTGATGCCGGAAGCCGTGCATCAGGGCCGGATACAGTTTCGACGCCCCGCACCGCGCGTTGATCGCGTCCATCGCCGCGCTGATCCTTTGGCGTCGGGCGTCGTCGCTGAAGAGGGACCGCGGAACGTTCGACGCCGGCGTCAGCCCCGAGACCGTCACGCCGACTTTCAGCGGGCGAATCGGCGGCGACGGACGCCTCTCCCAGAGACGCTCGAGGAGCAGGAGAAGCGTCGGCGTGTCCTGCACGAATGCCGTCTCGATCGACTCCGTGAAGCCTGGCCCCTGCCGACCGCCGTAGCCGCGGTTCCCCTCGGTGGCCGGACCGCCCGGGCGGCGGGTCCCCCGGCCTGCGTCCAGGAGAGCGACGGCGAGTGTCAGGGTTCTCGCGTAGTAATTGTCGCGACGCAGCCGCACCCCGAGACGGCAGACGAGCCGGACGAGGATTCCGTAGGCCCCTCCATCGCTCCGGAAGTCGGGGCCGAGGACGCTCGCGTGAGTCATCGAGTTCCGTCTCGTCGGGACCTCCGGCTCGTCGAGTCCGTGAAATCCCGCCCACCAGTCGCCACCCGACGCGGAACCCCAGATCTGGCTCGCCTCACGGCGGCTCAGGTTCCACAGCTCGTGGACGGTCCGGACCCCGTGCCCTTCGAGACGCTTGTGAATCCCCGCGCCGATGCCGGTCAGGCTCCGGAGCGAAAGCCCCTCGATCCGCTCCGGCAGCTCCGAAGGGTCGAGCACCGTCAGCCCATCCGGTTTCCGCAGATTGCTCGCGATCTTGGCGAGGAGCCGGCTCGGGGCGATCCCGATCGAGCAGGTGAGCTCCGGGCCGAAGTCGGCACGAAGGCGGTTCTTGATGGCCAGCCCCAGTTCCCGGGCCCGTGCCGGCTCTCTCTCGTCCCCCATCAGCTGGATCGTCCACTCGTCGATCGAGTAGACCTTATGGACCGGGGTGCAGGTCTCCACGCTCCGGAGGAGCTGGCCGTGGATGTCGACATAGACTTTCGGACGGGCCTGGACCAGGAGGATTCCCGGACAGAGCCGCCGCGCGTCCCGAACGGGCGTTCCGACCTTCACCCCCTTCAGTTTCGCCGGCTGGCTGGCGGCGATCACGCAGGTCCCTTCCGACTCGACCGGGACGATCCCGATCGCCCGGCCTCGCAGCTCGGGTCGCAGCCATTGCTCGACCGAGGCGAAGTAGGAGTTCATATCCATCAGCATCCAGTTCATCATGAACAAGCTCCGCACGGACAGTGGCCTGGCGTACACTACACTCGGCCCGGCGCGGATGAGAACTTGAAAACCGGATGGAAGGCCGACTTCAGCGAAGAAGCCCTGGCGGAAGCGGGCA
>JAEYWB010000666.1 GCA_023429275.1 Planctomycetota bacterium | reverse complement strand
CCGACTGGGGTTTGGGCTGGGGGGCTCATCGGGTTTCCAGTCGGGCTGGTCTTCGGGCTCGACCGCGGATGCGGCCACCGAGATACGAAGACACTCAGGGATCAATTCTTCCTGGTGTCCTGGTGGTGATCTTCCTTCGCCAGTCCAGAGGCGATTCCTCTGTCCCGCGTCGCGGATTCCCTGATACGATACCGGCCCAAGGAGGGTTTTCGCGATGTCATCGGGGGAGGGAGCCGAATCGTCGGGCGGCGTGAGCTATCGCGTTGCGCTCGATCTGTTCGAAGGGCCTCTCGACCTCCTGCTGTACCTCGTTCGCCGGAGCGAGCTCGACATCCGCAGGCTGCCGATCGCTCCGATCACGACGCAGTTCCATGAGTTCCTCTCGGTCCTCCAGGCAATCGATCTCGACCTCGTCGGCGACTTCGTGCTGATGGCCAGCACGCTCATGGAGATCAAGAGCAAGGAAGTCCTCCCCAACCCCGAGGCCGAGCCGGAACAACCCGAAGACGGCCCGCCGATCGACAGCGGCGACCCGAAGTCGGACCTTGTCCGAAAGCTGCTCGAATACAAGCGGTTCAAGGACGCGGCCGCCTCGCTCGAGGCTCGCGCCCAGGAGTGGCAGGAACGATACCCGCGCCTCGCCGACGAACGTCCCCGCATCGGCAAGGATCCCGCCGCCGACCGGATCAAGGAAGTCGAGCTCTGGGACCTCGTCAGCGCGCTCGGGCGGATCCTCAAGCGCAAGGATGTCGAGGACGAGCGGACAGTCCAATACGACGAGACGCCGATCCACGTCTACACCGAGCGGATCGGTGCGATCGTGCGGGAAAAGGGCGAAGTCCGGTTCACGTCGCTCTTCGACAGTGAAACGATCCGCAGCAAGATCGTCGGCATGTTCCTGGCGGTGCTCGAGCTCCTGCGTCACCACGGTTTCCGGGCGGAGCAGGTCAGCGACTACGGCGAAATCATCATCTGGCCGCCGGACCCCAACCAGGTGGGCCACCACGCCGACGTGAAGGCGGCGGAAGTGCAGGCCGCAGAGGCCTCGCCCCCCGAGTGAGCGGGCCTGGCTTGCCGGCAAGGACCGGTCCGCTTCGTGAAGGACGGAGCAAGGGCGCGGGCACTCATCTAACCAAGCACCTTCGCCAGCCACGCTGTCCAGTCGCGTTCCACTGACGGGGCTGCGGCGGCCCCTCCGTCGCCATAGAGATAAAAACGGGCGGAGTAGAGAACCTGTCCTCCCATCGGCATCGGGAAAATATGGACCAGGCCCGGAGCGGGCGTGTCGAGACGGAGCAGCAGCTCCGGATGCGACTTCGTGCCGCGGCTTTCGATCGTCGCCGCGAACGGCGGCGCACCGACGGCGTTCGTCAGCCGGGCGTTCTGCGGGTCGACTCCGAGGGCGTGGAGAAGGGCGCTCCAGGTCTCGAGCAGAGGAGCGGTACTGAAAGACGACAGGGCAACCGGTGTGCAGCGGGCTCCGGCAAAGTGGGCCAGGTAGAGTCGCAGGATGCGGAAGAACGCCTTCCAGCCGTGGGTGTGCCCCTCGAACTGCTGGTCCCACTCGTCCGTGCTGGCGAACCAGCGGTGAACGACCCGGACGACGCACGTTCCCCCCTGGCGGGCTTCGACGATCCACTCGGTCGCCACCGGGCCGGAGCCGACCCCTTCCTCGGCTTCCGCGACGAAGCTTCGGGGCGGATCCCACTTCTTGATGGCGGCGACCGACTCCATCCCGGGGCCGAAGTTGCAGGTCGTGTTTCCACCGACCTTCTCGTCGCACGTGGTCGGGACGAACCAGGCAGAGATTCCCGGCCCGGTGGCAATCGCCTTCCAGACCTCTTCCGGGGTGCCCGGAACTTCAACTTCCACTTCGACCGATCGTTCGCCGGAGGGATCTTTTCGGACAGGCATGTGAGACCTTCGCGGTTTCTGGGGAATCGCTGGATGTGGCGGCGTGTCAGGTGTCAGGGGGCTTGCGATGAGGAGGGGCCGGGAATCGGGAGGGCCGGCTGCTGGCGCGTGCCGGCTGATTCGACGGGTGTGACGTGCGGGACCGGAGCCCTCAGGAACTGCGGGCCGGGCCTGGCGAGTCGGGGCTTTCCGTGGTGGTAGAAGTGTTCCCGTCCGGTGGCGTTCCCATCAGGGGATGAGCCATCAGGATGAGGCGGTGTGGTCGTCCGCCCGGGGCGGTTTCGTCGTGGTACCGGGCGACGAGTTGGTTGATCGCCCCGGTCAGTTCCGCCGTGAAGGCGGCCCTCTCCTGAGGGGTTCGGAAGCGGATGACGGTGTCGATCGAAAGTGTCGCGAGGTTCTTCTTCGCCTGCAGGGCCGCTCGCACGAGCTGACCGAGCTCGCGGATCGCCCGCGCCGCCAGGGCAATCAGGTAACTGGCGGAGAGCCGATCGACATCAAGGGACGGATCGACCGCAACGGGGCCGAGGGCTCCGGGGGAGATCACGTAGGACCGGGCCTTCGCGACGACCAGCCGCTCGGTCAGCCCTCCCC
>JAEYWB010000650.1 GCA_023429275.1 Planctomycetota bacterium | reverse complement strand
GGAGTGGCGCATGGCCGCCACGCTTCCCGATGCGGAGCCGGCCACCGACCTGGATCTCGATGTCGCAAAGCTTCTGGCCGCGGCCGAAGACGCCTCCGCCCGCCAGATCCGCGAGCAGAATTCGCATCTCGACCAGATCTTTTCAGATGGTCGCCGCAACTTCGCCCCGGGTATCGCGGCCCGGCCGGCCAGCGATGAGGCCCCCGCAACCTGGTATTACCGTTCCCTCGGCCAGGTTCTCGGCCCCTTCTCCTTTGAAGCCTTGAAGGAGATGGCCAGCCTGGGGTCACTCGACCGGAGCGACGATGTCCGCGAAGGGGAGAATGGCGTCTGGCTGTCGGCGAAGCGGCTTCCTGAACTCTTCCCGAAGAAGGCAGGTGACCGCGGGTCATCGGCCGAGATCGATACGATCGAACCGGAAAAGCCGGACTGGGTCTGCCGGATCGATGGAACGGAACACGAGCCGATGACGCTCAGCGAGCTCAAGAAGCTTGCTCGAACCGGAAAGCTCGACCGCAAGGATATGGTCCGCCGCGTCTGGGCAGCCGCCTGGGTTCACGCGCAGGACGTCGCCGGACTGAAGTTTCCCGAACCGGTCTCAGCGCCTTCCGCCGCCGATTCGATGCCAACGTCGAGGCTCTCGTCGGCCGCGCCCCCCGTCCTCGAAAAGCGTTCGGCCCCCTCGGTCGAAACGCTCCGCCCGACCGGCGACTCCGCAGTCGGGACCGGTGGAGGCTTCTCGCCGGCCGCAGGTTACAGCCCTCCGCGGTCCTGCGTTCCTCCTTCGGTGTCGGCTCCTTCGCCCGCCTACCGGTCACCCGCTCCTCCTCCGCCGCCGGTGGCCAGGAGCCGCTCGTCGTCCGGACCTTCGTTCAACTTCGCCTTGCCGCAGGGATTGATCGACACGCTCAAGAACCCGCAGCTCTACGGCGCGCTCGGAGCCTGCCTCCTCCTCGTCGGTCTCTATTTCGGATCCGGCCTGCTGTTCAGCAGTCCCGGGTCGAAGGAGTTCGTCATGGTGCAGGAAATCTGGACGGAGATCGACGGTGCGGTCAAATCGAATGCTCCAGACTCCGCCTTCAAGGCGATCGCCGACAAGCACCTGACCGCAGTCAAGGATCTGCGGAAGAAGATCGAACCGCGGGCGAGCGCCAAGAATCGGCTCGCCCAGATCGTCCTGTACTGCACCCGCGACCACCTGCCGAAGATCCTCGGCAACAACGGGGACCGGAAGAAACAGTACGAACGGATGAAGGCCGACATCCAGGAAGCCAACGAGCTCTACCAGCGGATGAACGGCTGAGCTGGTCTCGAGTGCGAAGTCGAGGGGCGTCGTTGTGACGCCCCTTTTTGCTGCGCGGATGTCAGGCAGCGCGCCGGCAGGACGGTTCTGACAAGGCGACAAACGCATCGCCTTGTGCGTCCCGTGTCGTCACACCGACGCCCGGTGCAGCAGATACCACAGCACGCCGAGGAGCAGGCTGAAGACCCCCAGTGCCCAGACGCCGCCGCGGGTCAGCACTTCCTGCAACTTGCCGAGCGGCTCGAGCGTGAGGTTGCGGCGCTCCTGAACGATCGCAGTCCAGCCGGTCTTCCCGACCGGTGAGAACGCGGCGAGCCACGGACCGTCGTAGGCCGGGTCGATCTGGGCCACCGGGTCCTGGTAGTTCGCCATCCGGTCGGTCGTTTCCATCGCCTTCTGCACTTCGGGCGAGACATCGAGGATTGTCTTGTTGCGGTCATCCGGCCGGATCTTCGCGACCGCCTGCTCAATCCGCAGATGGTCCAGGAGATGAGGTCGTCGGCCGCGGGTCTCGACGAGCGAGAGGAACCGGTCCTCGGGCCGCCCCTCCTTGCCGATCTGCGGTTCCCATTGTTTCAACAGGTCCGTGATGTGGACGCTGCGGGCCATCACCCCGATTACCGTCCGCTTCTCTTCATCCCACACGGGAGTCGCGAACGAGACCTTGTACTTGTGCGACGACGTGCTGAGGTACGCGAGCGAGACCCCGGTCGTCTTGCGGGGGGCGACCTTCCCCGGCGGGATGTCGCGGTCGAGCTCCTCCCCGAGACCATGGAAGTAGTCCCGCCAGTGGTAATGCTCGCTCAGGCTCTCGCTGGCAATCGGATAGCGGAAAATCTGCCGCCCTTCCGCGTCGGTCAGGAACCAGCTTTCGTCATGAGTCCGGTCGGAATCTTTCAGTCGCTCCTGCAGGTTCGCGATGTGCGTGTTGACCTTCTCGAAGGCGAGCTGCTGCTCGGCGACCGGGTATTCCCCACGATTGAGCGCCGACAGCTCATCGCGGCTGAACTGGGCGGACTCGCGGATCATCTGCCGGACGTACGACCAGTCGGCGGCATCGATCAGCTCGTCCTCCCGGATCCGGACCTCCTGGGCAATACTGGAAGCGAGGATCCGGGCCGAGACGGCATCCCCGGCCAGCGCCTGATCCAGCAGCTGCTGCTCTGCCGTGCCGACAATACTGGGAGCCAGGAACCGCGACATCCAGTAGAGAGCGATGAGGAACAGGACCGGTCCGAGCGCCCCCAGTACGAGGAGCGGCCGTTTGGCCCGGGCGGAATCCCGGGCGTCGAGAAGGTCGAGGACGATCTGCGCGTTGGCAATCCGCTTCACCGGGTCGGGCTCGAGGCACCGGTCGACAATCGCCGCGAGCCGCGAGTCGACCCCGCGGACGTCATGGTGCTCCGTCGGCCGGGGACTCGAGGCAATGACTGCCCGATAAGCCGCGAGCCGCGACTCCGTCGTCGCGGTATGACCGATGTCCCGTTCCGCCTCGGCCGTCCTGTACGGAGGCCGCCCCGTCAGCATGTGATAGATGACGGCCCCGAGGGAATAGACGTCCCATCGGGCGTCGGGAGTGCCGTCGAGCGTCGCCTGCTCCGGCGCCATGTAGTTGAGAGTCCCGAGCGCCGGCGGCATTTCGGTGGCCAGCCGCGACTGTCCGAAGTCTCCGCGCCGGGCGTCGGAATTGCCGTCGTGCAGGATGTTGGCGGGCTTCAGGTCGCAGTGAAGTATCCCCGCGCCGTGGGCATGGACCAGGGCCTCGGCGATCGACCGGGCGATCCGGACCGCCTGTTCGGCGCTGAGCGGTCCCTCCTTCAGCCGCATCGCCAGCGAGCCGTTCTCGAGATACTCCATCACGAAGTAGGGGGGATCGTGATCCCAGCCGACGTCGAGCAGCCCGACGATCTTCCGGGAGGTGTAGAGAACGGCGAGCTTTTCGACCTCGCGGCTCAGGAGCGACCAGTCCACCCCCTGCCCGCGGGTATAGAACTTGATCGCGACCTGTTTCCCCGTCCGCTTTTCCCTGGCGAGCCATACCGCTCCGAACGATCCTTCCCCGAGACGGTGAAGGACTTCGTACCCCGGGATCGCCGGCGGTGTTTCGAGAGGAGCGCGGCTGAGCGCCCGTGACCGCTCTCTCAGCGAATCATCCTGATCGAGTGTCGCGTCGTCCCGCAGCGCCGGGTTGGCCGAAGAGGCGGAGACGTCATTCATAGCGGCACTTTCGTCCCACCCTGACGAAGTTTCGTTAGGAACCCGCCGGAAAGGCCGGGCTCGTCCACGCGATCAGAATAGCAGAACCCCCGCGTGGGCGCCGCTACAAATGACGCGCGGACTCGCACTGCGTCTTTGCGGAGTCCGGAGGCAGCATGGGGAGCCCGATCAGGGAGATCCGCACTCCACATCGACCTCGAGCGTCCCGCCGTCCGCCGTTCGCCGCTTCCAGATCTCGAGCAAGGCCCCCGCAACGGCCAGGATCAACGGGCCCAGAATAACGCCCGACGCGCCGAACTGGGCCAGGCCTCCGACGATCGCGAAGAAGACGAGGATCGTATGAAACTGCAGTCGTTTACCGACGAGGTAGGGGTACAGGAGGTTGTCGATCAGACCGATCGCGATTCCTCCCCATGAGGCCAGAATCATTGCCTTCCCCCACTCCCCCTTCATGGCCAGGAAGACAGCCGTCGGGGCCCAGATGACGAACGTCCCGAGAACGGGGACAACCGCCAGCAGCCCCATGATCGCCCCCCAGAGGACGGGGGAGGGGATGCCGAGGAGCCAGAAGATCAACCCTCCCATGCATCCCTGGACGAGCGCAACCATGAGCGAGCCGAAGATCGTCGCATGAATGGTGTCATCCACCTGCGAGAAGACTTCATCCGCTTCCTCCGGAGCCAGAGGCATGAGCGACCGAACCGCGGCCAGCACGTGGTGCCGATCTCGCAGGAAGTAGAACAGGCACATCAGCGTGACGAAGAACTGCATTCCGATCCACGCGCCCCCCGTGACGACCGCTCCGAGCCCCGAGCTGACGGCGGAGAGAGCACGTCCTGCCATCTGCTCGCCGTTCCCGTCCTGGCTGCGGGGGGGGCGGGACAGTTGAGTGGGACTCGGATCGGCCCCGGGGCGGTCAGGAGCAAAGGAATCTCCATCCGTCGGCGCGGAGGGGGTCGTGGCGGCTCCGCCGGAAGACGATCGTGGGTCCTCAGCATCCGTGTCGCCGCGGGTATTCGTGTCTTCCGTTTCGGAAGAGTGTGCGTCGAGTTCCTCCACCAGAAGATTGGTCGACAGCCAGTGGACGACCGGCTTCCACCGCGGGTCCGCTTCGAAGTGCCGCTTCCATTCTCCGGAGGCGAGGTTTTCCCGGACGGTCTCGGTCATCTTCCGCGCCTCTTGAAACAGCGTGTTCGACACGAACACGACCGGAGCAACGATGACGGCAAGAACCAGGGCCACGGATATCCCGGCCGCGATGTTCTCGCGTGACACCAGCCGCTGGATTCGCCGATGAATCGGGTGCGCAATGACGGCGAGTGCGAGACCCCAGGCGAGCGCGGGGAGAAATGGGACAATGAGCCAGTAGCACAGCCAGAAGATGATCAACGTCGCGATCATCAGCACGACCGCCAGCGCGCGGGGCCGGGTCATCCATCCGTCATCCCCCTGCCGGACATCGACGGAAATGGCACTGGCAGGTGGGCGGGAATCCATAGTTCGCAGATGATCGGTGACGGCACACGGACCGACGCAAAGCCGGTCGTTACAACAGAGGTCGCGAGCACTGCTCGACCGCTGGCGGGGACTGCTTGCAAGTCCCGAGCCGCGGACCGGTCGCTAATGCTCCGCGGCGAAGGGGAGGGAGCCCACCGGCTGTACGATCGAATCGATTCCTTGCGATGTGAGAAGCAACGGAACACCTCTCTCGCTTCTCGGGGGCCATGCCACGAACGCCCTCACCACCGGGTCGCCATTACGCAAGTCTTTATAATGCCACATGTAGCGACGCCGACCCACTAGTGAGCCCAAAATCTGTCGACTCGGCTTTCAACAACTACCAATCAACAGTATATTTGTTTTGCCGTCGCCGAGAGGAGTGGCGAACACCGTATGGAGAACACTGTCCAATGAGCGCTGTCGGCATCTCGCCCCAGAAGCTCCATGAGCTTGCAACCTCCGGGGCATCGATCGATCTGATCGATGTTCGCACCCCGGCGGAGTTCCGCGCGGTTCACGCGACCGTTGCCCGGAATGTTCCGCTCGACCGGCTGCAGGAGGCGGAGCTCGGCGGCGAGACGAAGGATCGTTCGAAGGCTCTTTACGTCATCTGTCAGTCGGGAGCTCGATCGGCTCGAGCTTGTGAACAGCTCCAGGCGAGCGGGTACACGAACGTCTTCGGCGTCGAAGGGGGAACGCAGGCGTGGGAGCAGGCGGGACTCCCTGTGGCTCGCGGAGCCAAGGCGATGTCGCTGGAGCGGCAGGTCCGGATCGCAGCGGGCTCTCTCGTGCTGCTCGGCGTCCTTCTGGCCTGGTTCGTCCATCCCTACTTCATCGGACTCTCGGCGTTCGTGGGAGCCGGGCTCGTCTTCGCGGGGGTGACCGATACGTGCGGAATGGCGCTCATTCTTGCCCGGATGCCCTGGAATCAGTCGTAACGCTCTGGGTTGAGAGGGCTTGAGCGCCGTCCCAGTCGGGCGCGCATTTGTTTTCGTGGAGCTCCATCGTGCGGACCAGGTCCGCGTGAGAGCGAGGAAGGTGTATTCTGAATGTCGGACAACCTGCTTCAGCGTAGTGTGACGACGTCGGTCGCCCGGAACCTGGCGAACACGACGAAGACATCACCCAAGATGATGTCGATCACCCCGCGCTGGCTCCTCAGCCTCCTGCCGTGGGTGCAGGTCGAAGGGGGGACCTACCGCGTCAACCGAACCAAGGTCGAGCTGACCAAGGCCCAGCGGATCGAGATCGATATCGCCGACACCACGGTGTCATTTGCTCCGGAAGCGCTGAGAAGCGTCCCGCTCTTTTCGGGGCTCTCGACCGCCATCACGAATCGCATGGCAAGCCGGTTCAAGACGGAGCAGGTCTCGCTCGGCAACAACCTGGTGATCGAAGGGGAGGGGGGAAACACCTTCTTCATTATCGCCCAGGGACAGGTCGAGGTCCTCAGCAAGGGGGTCCACGGGAGCGATCTGCGACTGGCCCTCCTCACGGATGGGGAGTTCTTTGGTGAAGCCGACCTCGTCGCGGATCGTCCCTCCGACGTCACGGTCCGGACGTTGACGCCCTGTATCCTCCTCACTCTCTCGCGCAAGGAGCTCGACGCCGCTCTGAAAGAGAATCCGAATCAGTCCTCGGAATTCGCGCGGGCGGTCGCTGAGCACCACGAGCTGCGATCGACCGTCAATCCGTACGGCGAACGGAACATCGACCTCGTCTCCGGGTTCGCCGAGAACGTCGAGATCCCCGAGACGTTCGTCGACTACTCCGCGACGCCTCGCGAGTACTCCCTCTCCGCGATCCAGACCGTCGTGCGGGTCCACACCCGCGTCTCCGATCTCTACAACGGCCCGTTCGATCAGCTCGAAGAGCAGATGCGCCTCACGATCGAAGGGATCAAGGAGCGGCAGGAATGGGAGCTGGTCAACAACAAGAAGTTCGGCCTGATCCACTC
>JAEYWB010000628.1 GCA_023429275.1 Planctomycetota bacterium | reverse complement strand
ATCCGCGACAGCGAGAACCGTCCCGAGTGGATGGTCCTCAACTGTGTCCCGGTCATCCCGCCGGACCTGCGTCCCCTCGTGCTCCTCGAGTCGGGGAACTTCGCGACCAGCGACCTCAACGACCTCTACCGGCGGATTATCAACCGGAACAACCGGCTTAAGAAGCTCGTTGACCTCAATGCTCCCGAGGTCATCGTCCGCAACGAAAAGCGGATGCTGCAGCAGTCGGTCGACGCCCTGTTCGACAACAACCGCTGCAAGCGGCCGGTGCTCGGTTCGTCGAACCGTCCGCTGAAGTCGCTGACCGACATGATCAAGGGGAAGCCGGGTCGCTTCCGCGAGAACCTCCTTGGTAAGCGAGTCGACTACTCGGCTCGGTCGGTCATCGTCGTCGGTCCCGAGCTGAACCTGCACCAGTGCGGTCTGCCGAAGAAGATCGCGCTCGAGCTGTTCCAGCCGTTCGTCATCCGCCGGCTCAAGGAGCTCGGCCACGCCGACACCATCAAGTCCGCCAAGCGCATGCTCGAGCGGAAGGATGACGAGGTGTGGGATATCCTCGACGAGGTCATCAAGAACCACCCGGTCCTGCTGAACCGGGCGCCGACCCTGCACCGCATGGGGATCCAGGCTTTCGAGCCGATCCTCGTCGAAGGGAACGCGATCAAGCTGCACCCGCTCGTCTGCAAGGGCTTCAACGCCGACTTCGACGGCGACCAGATGGCCGTCCACCTGCCGCTGTCGATCGAAGCGCAGGTCGAAGCGACCACGCTGATGATGTCGACGAACAACGTCTTCAGCCCGGCGAACGGCAACCCCATCATCTCGCCGTCGCAGGACATCGTGATGGGTTGCTATTACTGCACGGTGAAGCGGGAAGGCCAGCCTGGCGAAGGCCTGGTCTTCGGGTCGACCAAGGAAGCGATCATGGCCTACCAGCTCGGCCGGGTGTCGCGTCACGCCGTGGTCAAGGTCCGCCTGCCGAAGGACAAGCGGGTCAAGGGAGAAGGGGCCGACACCTACAAGCCGGGCGGAATCATCGCCACGAGCGTCGGCCGCGTGCTGTTCAACGACATCCTGCAGCCCTCGATGTCGTACTACAACATCACGATGAAGAGCAAGGACCTCGCGAACGTCATCTCGGATACCTATCTCGAGCTCGGACGCCGCGCGACGATCGAACTGCTCGACAAGATGAAGCGGCTCGGCTTCGAAGAGTCGACCCGCTCGGGCCTGTCGTTCGCCGTGAGTGACCTTGTCACCGCCCCGAACAAGGCGAAGCTCGTCCTCGAGGCGGAGAACGAAGTCCTCAAGAAGCAGAAGCAGTTCGACCGCGGGATCATCACCGGGGAAGAACGCTACAACGCCGTTATCGAAATCTGGACGCACTCCCGCGAGGCGATCACGAACTCGATGAAGATCGCCCTCGAAGGAGACCTTCGCGAAGGCGGGGCGTACGTCAACCCGATCTACCTCATGGCGGAGTCGGGTGCCCGAGGGGGTATGGAACAGATCCGCCAGCTCGCCGGGATGCGAGGCCTCATGGCCAAGCCGAGCGGCGAGATTATCGAGACGCCGATCAAGTCGAACTTCAAGGAAGGTTTGACGGTGCTCGAGTACTTCAGCTCGACGCACGGTGCCCGCAAAGGTCTCGCCGATACCGCCCTCAAGACGGCCGACTCGGGTTACCTCACCCGTAAGCTGGCGGACATCTGCCAGAACATGGTCGTCACGACCCACGACTGCGGCACGACCAAGGGTGTGACCCGCGGGGTGCTGTATCGCGGCGAGAAGGTCGAAGTCAGCCTGGCCCAGGCCATCCGCGGCCGGGTGAGCCGGACCAACATCGTCAACCCGATCACGGACGAGGTCATCGTCCGCGAAGGGGAGCTGATCACCTGGGACATCGCCCGGAAGATCGAGGCGATGGGGATCGAGCGTATCCAGGTCCGCAGCCCGATGACCTGCGAGGCCGAGCTCGGCATGTGCCGGCTCTGCTACGGGATGGATCTCTCGACCGGAACGATGGTCGAAGAGGGCCTCGCGGCAGGGATCATCGCCGCCCAGTCGATCGGCGAGCCCGGTACGCAGCTGACAATGCGAACCTTCCACTTCGGGGGAACCGCCCAGAAGGAACTGGAAGACAAGGACCTCAAGGCCAAGAAGGCGGGACGTGCGAAGTTCGCGCGGATCCGGAGCGTCGTGAACACGGAAGGCCAGGCGGTCGTTCTCGCCCGAAACGGCGAGATCGTGATCATCGACACCAAGGATCGCGAGCTCGAAAAGTACACGATCCCGGCCGGTGCCGTGCTCCGCGTCAAGGAGGATGAAGAGGTCAAGGTCGGCCAGGTCCTCTGCGAGTGGGATCCGCACTCGGTTCCGATCCTCGCGGAAGTCGGCGGAAAGATCCGGCTCGAAGACCTCATCGAAGGCCGCACGATCAAGACCGAAGTCGACCCCACCGGCAACAGCCGGCGGACGGTCATCGAGCACAAGGGGGACCTGCACCCGCAGATCATCGTCGAAGACGCGACCGGCAAGATCCTCGACTTCTACCACATCCCCGAACGGGCAATTCTCGAAGTCGCCGACGGCCAGCAGATCGCGGCCGGTGCGGTGCTCGCGAAGAACCCGCGGGAAGCGACCGGAACGCAGGACATCACCGGGGGTCTTCCCCGCGTCACCGAGCTGTTCGAAGCCCGCAAGCCGAAGGAGCCGGCGGTCGTCGCCGAGATCGACGGCGAGGTCGAGATCATGCAGGAGAAGAAGCGCGGCAAGCGCGTCATCGTCGTGCATGGTGTGAACGGCCACGACGTCGAGCACATCGTGCCGCACGGTAAGCAGATGATGGTGCACACCGGCGACCGGGTGAAGGCGGGTGACGCCCTCGTCCGCGGTCCGCTCGTCCCGCACGACATCCTGCGTGTCTCGGGTGAAGAGGCCGTCCAGCAGTACCTGCTGCACGAGATCCAGAACGTGTACCGTGCCCAGCGCGTGGAAATCGACGACAAGCACATCGAGCTCGTCGTCAGCCAGATGCTCCGCAAGGTCCGCATCGACGACGTTGGCGACACCGACGCCCTCCCGGGTGTCGTGGTCGACAAGTTCGAGTTCCGCCGCATCAACCGGAAGCTGCAGGACTCGGTCAAGATCACCGATCCCGGAGACACCGAGTTCCAGGTCGGCGAAGTCGTTCCGATCAACGTCATCGAAGAGACGAACGCTGCGGTCGAAGCGGACGGCAGCAAGCCGGCCAAGTTCGCCAAGCCCCGCCCCGCCAAGGGATCGACCCAGCTCCTGGGGATCACCAAGGCGGCCGTGCAGAGCGAAAGCTTCATCTCGGCGGCCTCCTTCCAGGAAACGACCAAGGTCCTCACCGAAGCGGCCCTCGCGGGCAAGTCGGACGAACTGGTCGGTCTCAAGGAGAACGTCATCCTCGGGCACCTGATCCCGGCCGGTACCGGGTTCAAGACCCACCAGAGCGCGGAAGTCCGGATCCGTCCCGAAGCCCAGATGGAAGCGAAGGCCGAGAAGGCCCGCATCCTCGCGGCCCGGGCCGAACTCCTCGGCGAGACCGACCGTCCGGGTGGTGCTCCCCGCGGCGACGTCCCCTCCCTGAAGGACCTGGCGCCGGAGTGAATTGGAGGGCTTCCGAAGACGGGGGCCCCCGACGACCTGTTGTCCGCCGCTGACGATTCTGCCGCCCGGGCCGCGTTTGGCCCGGGCGGGGTT
>JAEYWB010000603.1 GCA_023429275.1 Planctomycetota bacterium | reverse complement strand
CCCCGGAACGGGCCGGGTCTACGGGGACCTGTTTCTGTGGACCGATCGAGGTCGGCCGCTGGTGATCATGTCGCTCTTCAAGGCGTGGCAGCCGGCGAACGGGTTTCACGTCGAGCTTCACTCGCTTACGTCAGGCGAACTCGAGGCGGATCGGGGCGGCCCTCCAATCTGGAAGCCGGCCCGGCCGGGGATCGCGCTCGTCGCTGTTCCGGAGGCCCCGCTCCCCGCGGAGTCGTCCGTCCGGCGGCTGGCACAGATGAAGGCGATCTCCCGCGAGTTCTCCATTGTGCTGGAAGACCGACGGGTGAACGAAGCCGGGGAGGAGCAGGCTCTTCGGCTCCTCAGTCAGCCACTCTATCGCTACCCGTCGTCGGTTCCGGACGCCGTCGACGGGGGACTTTTCACGTTCGCTCTCGGAACGGACCCTGAGATCTTCCTGCTCCTTGAAGCGAAGAAGACCGGGGATGGTGCTGGTGGAGGGCCCGGCGAGTGGCAGTACGGTCTTGTCCGGATGAACGATGGCGTCCTGACCGTGCTTCACAAGCAGCGGGAAGTGTTCAAGGCGGAGCGAGCCGGAGATCGGGACGCGATGCGCGATCCCTACGTTCTGACCCGGATACCTGAGTCACCATGAAATTACTTCGACGCCCGGGCCTCACGATGGAATGAAAACATCCCATCGCATCGGTGCGGCCGCTGCCGGAGCGCTGCGATCAGCATGTCGGCCGCGATCACGCTGTAGGTGATCCCGTTTCCGCCGTAGCACAGGGCGAAGAAGGCCCGGGGCTGCTCTTTTGTGAAGCCGATGTAGGGGAGGCCATCCCGCGTCTCGGCGAATGTTCCCGTCCAGGGAAAGGCGGTCTCGAAGGGAATCCGGGGAAAGAGCGTCTTCCAGCGTTTCTCGAGGAGCTTCTGCTTGAGCGGCAAAGCGGCGTCCCGCGCCACTTCGTTCTGGAATGGGACATCTTCTCCGCCGAAAAGGGCCCGGCCGTCGGGAGTGGTGCGGGCATAGATGTAGGGCCGGGCTGTTTCCCACAGGAGACAGCGATCGGGCCACCCGGTGAACTCGCGAATCGGCTCGGAAGCCAGCGCGAAGGAACTGTGGAGCGAGACCGGGACGGACGCCTTGAGGTACCGCAGGCTCTCGAAGCCGCACGCGACGACGACCGAGCGGCAGTTGATCTCCGCCCCGCGATCGGTCCGTACCAGGAGGCGACCTTCGCTCTCGAGGCATTCGGTCGCCTCGGTGCGGGCGTACAGCCGCGCTCCGCGGCTTTCGGCCTGTTGGAGCAGAGCGTGGGTGAGTTCGAAGGGGTCGATCTCTGCCGCCTGCAACGACCGAATGGCTCCCGGCGCCGTGAAGTCGAACAGGCTCGAAAACTCATCGGGCTCGATCCACTCAACCAGGAGACCAGCCTGGCGCCGGGCGTCGCACTCCGCGCGGAGTGGGGCTGTGTCCGCCTCGGTCGAGGCGAAGTAGACGCTCGATCGCCGGGTAAAGCGGCCCGCCCCGACGTCGTTGCAGAGATCGCGCGTGGCGTCGATGGCCTCGACGCCGGCGCGGTATGCGATCAGCGCCTCGTCCCGTCCATAGCGCCGTATCAGCTCCGTCAGCGGCGTATCGATTTCATACAGGAGGAGGGCCGTCGAGCCCCCTGTGCTTCCCCATCCGAAGTTCCGTCGATCGACGACGACGGTCTCGAAACCCTCCCGGACCAGTCGATGGGCGATCGTCGCTCCGGTAATCCCGCCGCCGAGGACGAGAACGTCGCAGGAGGTTGACTGGTCCAGCGGATCGTAGGTCCGGATCACACCGTCGAGGGCGGGCCAGATGGGATGTCCGCCTGTCACGTCCACCGTGTGCCCCCTGTGGAAAACCGGAGATGTCGGTGAACCGCCTGGTCCCCGAGGCGTCGAGACCTCATGCCGGGCTCCGCCGGAGGCTCGGCGCGAACGAAAAAAGAAGCGGGGGCTCTTGAACAAAACCCCCGCAGTCACTGCGGACAATCTGTCGCTGCTGGCCGTGCCTGGCTGCGCAACCGCTACTGGTCGGACTCAGACTCGAGGTGTGATCGCAGGAAGTAGCGATGCATGTCGAGCATGCGGATCGTGTCCGCGAAAATGTCGGAAGTTCCGACGTCTTCGTGCTCGTCACAGATCTTCGCCGCGTTCGCTGCCGCGTGGGAGGCCTGGGCGTACTGGTCGGCCAGGTGACGCACGATCTCTTCGATCGAGTGCCGTTCTGCACTGAGCTGGCCGAGCCTGGAAGTCTTTGCGACATGCCGGGCCGTCCCATGCGTCAGGAATCCGAGAGCCCGCTGCCTCTCTGCAGCGGTGTCGATCGTCCCATCGAGTTCCTCTGCCAGCTTGTCGAGCAGCTTGTGGAGACCGATGAAACTGCGGCCGGTGACGTTCCAATGGGCCTGCTTCACCTGCAGCCTCAGATCCGTGAGATCCGAGACAGCCTGTCCCAGCTGGTCGCTCACGGCGGCATTGCCGTTCTCGAGCCTGGTCTGGCTATTGTCTGATTTCGTCGTGGTCCTGGTGCTCATGGCGTTACTTCTCCTACCGGAATGTTGAATCGCATTTCCATTGCCGCGGGCCGCCGCCCCGGAGGCCGCCACGCGATCACTTGGCAGCCTGGCTCGGATCAAGCTCTCGGCACAGCGCGTTCCAATGGAGTCGCTCGTGATGCACGGCAAGGCTCATGTCGAGATAGAACTGTGTGATCTTTTCATCGCTTTCGCCGCCGGATGCGGCCTCCGCAAGTGCCGCCTGGAGAAGGGCATCCTCCAGGAGTGACTCTGCGGCGATGACCTGATCGCGGAACGTTGCCAGATCTCCCCGCAACAGAGCCTGGGTTCCGTGAACCCAGGACTCGCGGGCGCTGCGGGCCTCGGTTCCCGGGACGGCGATGTTGGCCCCATCGCGGAAGGTGAGGTTCGCCAGGATCCGGCACTGTGTCCGGCGCTGGCCGGCCAGTTCGTCGGCGTGACTGGAGATCGCCATGACGTCTTCCGTCCGGGAAATGCGGACGTATCCATCATGACTGACAAGCGCCAGCTGGAAGGCCGCCCGACGGGCTGAGGCGGCGTCCTTGCAGGACTCGACGATCAGCGTCAGGGGCGGCAAAGACTCCGAATCGACACCGCCTGATCCCAGGTGGCGACTTGGCATCGGCGCGATCATGGCAGGCTCCGGGCAGACAAAGACTTCCAAAAGCAAGGGGGCATGCTTTTGAAGTCGCAAGCCTCATACCAAACCGGCACCTGGGGCCAGTGCGAGTTACAACTCCCGACCAGATCAGAGATTGCGGTCGAGCTTTGGCCTGAGTCTTAGTGGTGCGCAGGCGGCGCCGGGCGGTCTGCCAGCGAGCAGGGGTCGAGTCTTGAGATCAGTCGGTTGTCTCGGCCGCGGCCTCTTCCTCGGCGACCGCCGGCTCCGGACGCTTGGGAACGGGCTGACGCTCCGGCAGGTCGACGACGACGGTCCGTCCGTCTTCAAAGTTCATCGAGAGATGCCGGCTGTTGGCGGAGACCGCAAGGCACCGGATCGTCTGGCCGCATCCGAGGTCGCCGGTCAGCAGCCGTCCCGTCCGAAGGTCATACAGTCGCACGACTTTCCGCTCGCTGACGGTGAGAAGCGAGGTCTCATCGGGCAGGATCTGGATCTCGGAAATGCTCGAGTCGATCGGCACCACCGTCGGGGAGAGCTCCGGCAGATCCAGGTTATGGACGACAATCGTTCTGACTTCGCGTTGCGTCGCGTAGTAGTTCGGCGAGACCGCCTGGAGCCGGGCCCCTTCTTCGGCTGTCAGGAGGGTTCGAAGTTGTCCGGTCAGATAGTTCCACAGGTGAACGCTCCGCTCACCCCGGATGAGAACGCGGTCCTCCGAGACGAACGTGGGGGGCTCGAGATGCTGGTCCGGAATCTTCAACCTGGCGCGGCGTATCGCCTTTCCGGACAGGGAGTCCCAGACCTCGACCTCGAGTTGATCGTCCAACCGGGTGATAGCACACCCCAGTCCATATTCCAGCACGGCGTCCAGTTCCGACGGTTTGGACGCCGCCTGGCGTGTGGGCTGTCCGATGGCACGGGGACGACTCTTGAGCGTTGCCGCGTCGTAAATGCTGTTCCGCTCGGCCCCGATCCCTTCATCAGTCAGGACGTGGATGTCATTTCCTTCAAACGTCATGACCGGAATCTGCGAATCGCACCGGAACGGGTCCGAGGTCCCCGCCGTCCTGAAGTCGGTTCCGACTCGCTCTTCCAGCCGGATGCGGAACTCCCCTTTGCCCGGACCGTGCAGAAGGATTGCGAGGCGGGTTCCGAGGGAATTCCACGCCCAGCCGGCGGCGTCCTTGATGCGAAGGCTTTCGAGGACACGTCCCCCGACAGCCTCCTTTGCGACAAGGAGCTCGCCACTTTCGGTGTGCTTCACGAGGCTGAGGTTGTCCGGCGCGAACGCCAGCGATCGCAGGTGGTCGTTCTCACCGAGCTCCTGATGCTCGAATCCGTCCGACCAGAGAGCGACCTCGCCGGGGGCGACAACGGCGAGCTGGTATCCCGCGGCGATCGACTCGATGGCCACGGCCGCTCCCTCCGAGAGCGAGACCGAAGGAATCACGGGAATCCCGAAGTCGATGCTCGTCGTTTGAACGAGGCCGCTCCGGTCGACGGTCACGATGAGCCGGTGATCGTCGCTCAGGTCGACGCCGACGAGGTAGGCCTGCGGCAGGTCCTTCAGGAGAATGGGATCTCCCGTCTGTGTCTCCCAGACAATGACTCGGTTCCGGCTTTCGGTGATCGCGGCCAGCCGCTGTCCGTCGCGGGAGAACACGGCGTTCACGACGACCTGCCGCTGAGGGACGGCGCACTCGAGGAACGGCTTGTCGGCACCGGCGCGATGCAGAGAGATCTTTCCGGGACGGAGGACCGCCCACTGGTCTCCGG
Source organism: Planctomycetota bacterium (assembly GCA_023429275.1). Taxonomy (GTDB): domain Bacteria; phylum Planctomycetota; class Planctomycetia; order Planctomycetales; family Planctomycetaceae; genus Planctomyces_A. The sequence continues at coordinate 5,313 of JAEYWB010000603.1, read as the reverse complement.
TGCGATCGAAGATCACCTCCGTGCTGCCGGCCAACCGGAACTCGCGCTGCGGGGCGACGATCTCAAGCACGTGACAGCCATCGGTACCGCGGATCGAAACAAAGCGTCCACAGGGGGACGCGTGGAGCCGAGGCCGCTGGGCGGGTTCGCCCGTTTCGGCCGGCTCGATCTCTCGAAACCCTTCCGACCGCTTTCCCGCTTCGTCCCAGACGACAAGGCCCATTCCCTCGGTCCGCCGGACGAGCCCCACGACATGCGACGAATGAGGTGTCAGTGCGAAGGCGGCAACTTCGAGATCTTCGGGAGCCCGCGGCAGGTCCACGGGCTTGCGGCCTTCAAAGAGTGAATGCAGTCTCCAGGTGGGACCCCCTTCGCCGGTTGTCTGGACAAGGGCGTCGGCTCCGTTGAGGAGCACGGACTCACCCGGGGGCATGGCCGCGCGGCGGATCGGTTTGCCGGGCGTCCACAAGGCGGGTGGGTCGACATCGTTGCTGATGAGCCACGCACGTGTCGGCTTCGCAGCGGCGTTGAGACCGACCGCGTCGTCAGCAGGCCGGATCGCCACCGACGGAAAGACCTCGAGCCCGATCAGGGAGGCCGAGGCGAGACGTCGCGGGACGCGGCTTGCGAGTCCGTCGATCCGGGCCGACCACAACTCCAGCTCCTGCCGGCCCATCTGGTATTCGCCGGCCCGCTGGAGCAGGGCTGTCGCTTCCCCGGCCGATTTCATGGCGGCGAAGGCGTCCCCCTGTTCCAGGCGCGAGACGAACCGCTCTTCGATCCGCTCGAGGAGCTGGCGTCGGAGCTGTTCCTCCGCCTGAAGTGCCCGAACCTGGGCCTGTGCGGCGAGATAGGAGTCGCCACGGGCCCGTTCCGCTTCCCCTTCCGCGTACCGCCAGAACATCGACGCGGTGATCGCCTCACCGAACGCCAGGATGATGACCGCCGCAAGGAGCGTCGCCAGGACGGGAAACCGGCGGCACCAGAGCGCGAGGCGGCGGACCGCGCTCGCTCGTCTGGCGAGGACCGGTTCGCCGTCGAGGAACCGCTGCAGGTCGAGCTGCAGTTCGCGTGCGGTTGCGTAGCGGCGCTCGGGCTCGAGGGAGGTCGCCTTGAGAAGGATGGCGCCGAGCTCGCGGGGGAGTTCGGGGACCTGCTTCCAGAGGTCGGGGTGCGACCCCTTTTCGATCTGCAGCACGAGGGACGAGAGGTCCGGGGCGCTGAACAGCGGGCGACCGGTGACGAGCTCCGTCAGTGTGACGCCGAGGCTGTAGATGTCCGACCGGGCATCGGCATGCAGTCGGAGCCCCTCCGGCGCGACGTACCGCATCGTCCCGACGAAGTCGTCCGTCAGCGTCTGGCCGGGGGGGCGGTCGACAAACCTCGCGAGTCCGAAGTCGGTCAGACGGGCGTTGCCGTCCGGCTGGATCAGGATGTTGGCCGGCTTGACGTCGCGATGCAGCACGCCGCGGTCGTGAGCGAACTGGAGAGCGTCGGCGATCTGGACTCCGATCCTGGCGATCCGCTTGAAGCGGTCGGCCGAACCGTCCGCGAGCGGGAGCTTTGGCATCGAAGAGAGGCCGGACCGCTTCGACGAGTCGACGTCGTTCCCCCGCCCCGCCGGAAAGGTGTTCACGAAGGAGCTCAGGGGAACGCCTTCGACGTACTCCATGACGAAGTACGGAATCCCCGCCTGCTCGCCGATCCCGTAGATGCGGACGATATGGCTGTGGTGCAGCTTGCCGATGATCGCGGCCTCGACGGCGAACCGCTCCCGCGCTCCGCGCTTCAGGAGCGCGGCGAAGGACATCACCTTGATGGCCACGGGCCGGTTGAGCGACGGCTGGATCGCCTCGTAGACGATCCCCATCCCCCCGCGGCCGACCTCCCGGACAATCTCGTATTCGCCGAACCGCGGCGGGGTCGAGACCGGCAGGTCGTGCGCGGTGTCGGGGAGCGATTGCGGCGGAACGCGAGGGGGCGGGGGAGCCATCTCGCGGCACATCGCGTCGAGAACGCCGTTCTCCCACCGCCACGCCGGCTGGTACGCGGCCGGCTCCCGGAGCATTCCAGCCGCCCGGCTCCGCTCGAGGTCGATCGAAATCAGCTCCTCCGCAAGGGTCTGCCGGAGGTCGTCAGGAACGCTCTCGAGACGCGGGGCGATGTGTCGAAAACTGTCCGTCTGCCAGTCGCTATCGAACTCGCGGCAGATCCTGTCCAGCTCCCGCAGCTGGGAGGTGCTCGGCCTCGGTCCTGGCGACTCGTGATCCCGCATCTGGCGCCCCTGCCGCCGACCTCGGCGAACGGCACTGCCCGCCGCGGAGTTCAGCTCTCTCTATTGTGCCGCTTCGCGGTCGAAGGGGAAGCGGAGACGGGTGAGGAAGCGGGGTGAGCTGTCTCGGCGGGGGGCGAACCGGCCGCCGGTGCGGGTTCCGCCGGGGACTCTTCCGTCCAGATCTGGCGGATCAGGCCGAGCATCCGGTTGACAGAACGGAGGCTGTAGCGGGTCTCTTCGGCAATCTCCTCGTTCGTCCGCCCGGTGAGCTTCAGCATGGCGACCTGTTCGAGCGTCGGATCCTGAAGCCGGTCGAGGAGGTGCCGACACTCGTCGGTGGCCGCCGCGATCGCATCGGGAGTCAGGGCGTCCGAAGGGAGCTGGTCGAGCAGATCCGGGCTGATACGGTCGACCTTCTGCTCGCTCCGTTTTCGCGCTCCGAGCCGCCTCGACTGGTCCTGGCCCTTTCGCGACGCGATCACGGCCAGGAGCCGCCACAGGTCGTCGCGCTTGCGGACATCGGCAAACTTCCCGACGACCAGACCTTGGTACAGCGCGAAGAAGGCGTGCTGCGCGAGGTCCTGCTCATCATAGACGGCGCGACCGGTCGATGCTCCCGCCCAGCGGCGGCCGAGCTTGAGGAGAGTCGGCTGGCAACGGAGCCAGAGCCGCTCGACCGCTGTCGGATCATCCTGCGCGCGGACCGCTGAGATCCAGTTGGTCACGGAACCATCGGACATGCGTGAGCTCAGCGGAACGAATGTGCCAACGACTCGACGATGTGCTGAGAAGGGTTTCGAGAACTCGATTCCCCCGTCTGCTCCCGCTCCCGTCAGCTGACAGGAACCCGCGATCCGGCAGGAGACGCGATCGGAACGGAAGATGGACAAAACCCGGTGTATCCTGACTGTCACGCGATTGTCAACCGCCCTCGACCGGCTGCGAGGACATCGAGTTCAGAGAAATCGTTCCCACCCGAAGCCCCGCACCGGATAAACTGAAAGGATGCCGATCGATCCGCAGACCTTCGTCGCCCTCCTCATCGTCGTCGGGGCGGTGTCGCTTTTGGCGAGGCGTCTGAAGGCCTGGCTCTCCGGCAGGCAGAGTGGTTGCGGCGGCTGCAGCACCTGCCCCAGCTCAAAGAATTCGGCCCCGGGGCTGGTCTCTCTGACAGACTTCTCGGTCAGCGGCCCTGCTGCGGCGAGTCCCCTGGCTTCTGAAGGGCTGACGAACCGCCGACTGGCCGACAGCGCGACTTCGACCCCCGCTTGACGGGTCTCTCGACAGCACGGACACTCACCGGCGCTTTTTGATGGATCGGAATGCCCCGGAGGATTCCGCGTGCAGCGCGCTCGAGTCTGGTTGCCGCTGGCCCTGAGCGGGCTGGGGTTTGCAGTGTTTGTGGCGAGTGCCGCGGCCCAGCCGCCTCCGAACGTCCTCCTCAAGCTGGAGGGGCACGCCGGGGCGGTCAACTGTGCCGAGTTCCTTCTTGACGGATCCGTCATCGCGACTGCGGGAGCCGACCAGAGCGTCCGCCTCTGGAACGCCGCGACCGGCCAGGAGATCCGTCGGTTCGAAGGTCACCAGGGGCAGGTTCTGAGCCTGGCCCCTTCCCCGGACGGGCTTCAGTTGGCTTCGGGAGCGCAGGACAACCAGATCCGTCTCTGGGACGTGCCGCAGTCCCGGCCGGTCCGGACGCTGGCCGGGCACGATGGCGGAGCCGCCACACGTTTCGCCGTCAGCCAGGATGGGCAGGTTGTCGCGAGCGTGGGAGCGGACAAGTCCGTTCGCCTCTGGCTGACATCGACCGGCGAGACCTCGGGACTGCGGACCGAGAAGACCACCGGCCTCTCCGCGGTCGCCTACCGCTTTGACAATCAGGAATTCGCCGATGGCGGCGAAGACGGGCGGATCCACCTGTGGGTCCCATTCGACGACAAAAATCAGGGATCCCTTGGAGCTCACACCGGGGCGGTCCGCGGGCTGCACTATCACCCGAACAATCAGCAGCTGTTCTCGGCAGGGGCCGACGGTACAGCGAAACTCTGGCAGCTCCCGCTCGTTCCGCCGCGGAGCGTGACGGGGCATACGGCGGCGGTCACCTCTCTCGTCATTGCGCCCAACAACCAGCACCTTCTCACCGGCAGTGTCGACAAGACTCCCCGACTGTTCGATCTGCAGAACCGGCAATTGATCCGCGCCTTTCCGGCGATGGCGATGCCGCTGACGAGCGTTGCCGCCTCGGCGAACTCCACGCTTGTCGCCGCGGCCGACGAGGGGGGGAGCATCCAGCTCTGGAACTACGCGGACGGCAGTCCGCAGCCTCTCCTGCGGGGACACGCCGGGGCGGTCCGGTCGATCGCGTTCCATCCGGACAGTCTGCGTCTGGCGAGTGCGGGCGACGATGGCACTGTCCGCCTGTGGACCATTCCCCCCCTGACGCCACAGTCGCTCGGCGGGCACCAGGGGCCGGTTCGCGCGGTCGCCGGTTCGCCCGACGGACGGCAGATCGTCACCGTCGCCGCGGACAAGACCGTCCACTTCTGGAATCCCAACGGACAGGCGGCGCGACAATATGCGGGTCACCAGGCCGAGGTCCTTGCCGCCGCGTACCGGGGGGACGGCGGTCTCATCGCGACGGGGGACGCTGCCGGAAAGATCCATCTCCAGTCGAATGATGGATCGCTGCAGGGGATCCTCGGCGCGCACGCCGGGCCGGTCACCGCCATCGACTTTCATCGGACGCAGCAACTGCTCTACACCGCCGGCGACGGGGTCATCAAGCAATGGCTCCTGCCGCTGAGCCAGCCACGGCCTCTCGGGGGGCATCCCGAGGCCGTTCGGGCCGTTGCGGTATCGGTCGACGGCCGGTTCGCATTCTCCAGTTCGCAGGACAATCCGGTGCGAGTCTGGGACACCGCGACCGGAAACCACATTCGGAACCTCGACGGGCTCCAGGGCCCGATCAACGGCATCGCGCTCAGTCCTGACGGCAACACGGTCGCCGGCGTCAGCGAGACCGGGGGAATCCGGTTCTG
>JAEYWB010000531.1 GCA_023429275.1 Planctomycetota bacterium | reverse complement strand
CCCACGCCAAGGATGGCGGCGAGTCTCTCTCTCTGAAGGAGACTCTGCGGCTGTTTCTCAGGGCATGCCTCGCAGAAACTCGCAGCCGCTTCCGCCGGCCTGAACGGGAAACCCGCGAATGGCTGAGGGCCGCATCGACGGCGTCCTGGGCGTGGGGGCGGTTGGCGGGCAGCGTGGTGTCAACGACATGATGAGGACCGTCCCATGAACGCGTCGATCGTCATCGTGTCGCACGGGCGTCCCGAGATGTTGCAGCGAACCCTCGAGTCCCTCGCGAACTGCCGACGACCGAATGCCACACTGCGAACAATTGTTGTCGAGAATGGCTACGACGCGGGGGCGCGGGACGTCGTCGGGAAGGCCGCTCCGCACCTGAACGCGGTCTGGGAATTCGAACCTTCGCAGATCAAGTCGGTGGCCCTGAACAGCGCCCTCCAGATCTGTGGGAGTGATCTCGTTATCTTCTTCGACGACGACGTCCGGGTTTCTCCCGAATCGCTGTGCGCCTATGTCGAAGTTGCCCGGGCAGCGGGTCCGGGTCATTTCTTCGGCGGCCCCATACAGCCCGAGTACGAGGTTTGGCCGCCAGATTGGCTGCGACGTTTCCTACCCCATTCCGCCCGAGGCCTGCAGCTTCCAGAGGGGAGGTCGAAGCCCGTCCCCGACATCTACTTTCTTGGATTCAACTGGGCGGCATTCGGCGAAGACCTCATTCGATGCGATGGATTCAGCGCGGACTTCGGCCCTGGTACGAAACTCGGCGGCGGTGACGAGACCTTTCTGCAGTGGCGAATGAGGAGAAGCGGACTGACGGGCCTCGCGGTGCCGGATGCCCTCGTATGGCACGCCGTACCGACCGGTCGGTGTTCTCCGGAGTGGGTGCTTAGGCGGACCTATGGTGGAGGGTTCAATTCCGGCATCCTGGCAGAACAACGAGCTCGTGACCGGGGCGAGACGCTCAATGCGTGGCGTGGGGCGCTGAAACGCTTCCGATCGATGACTGTTCGAGGGGATTGGGCGAGGCTCTTGTCCCTTCGATCGGAGGGACGGTTCTGGCTGAGGCGGACTCTCTGCTGGACGATGGCCTTCATCGCAGGGGTTCGCCATGGCCGAAAGCACCGGCCCCTGGAACCAACGAACTGGCAGGGACTCGCAGCGCTATTCGCGACTTCGAACTCCGACTGTCTGGAGAATCGAACATGACCGCGAGCCACGCCCGGTTCGGCCAGTCCCTGCATTCCCATGCGGCGCTCTTCCTGCTGACAAGATTCAATGCTCCTTTGCCCTGGCTGAACCGGCCCGCACCGGATGCCGCGTGGCTGGAGCATCGCTGCCACCTGTTCGAGACGTTCTGCCTGCCAACTGTCCGAGCCCAGACCTTTCAGGATTTTCGCTGGATCGTCTACTTCGACGTCAGGACGCCCGAGGCGGTTCGCTCCCGCATCGATTCGTACCGCCTCGCCTGCCCTCAGTTCGAGCCTTGTTTTGTGCACGAACTGGACAACCATCGGGTCGCTCGGGAGATCGGAGACTCCTGTCGCGAGGGAATCCGCGTCGTTGTCACCGTCCGCCTCGACAACGACGATGCGATTTCCCGCGATTACCTCTCACGTTTCGCTGCAGGGATACGAGAAGAAGAACCTGATCTTCGATTCCTCAACATGAAGTTCGGCTACAGCTGGAAGGACGGGAGAGTGTTCGTCAAGAAGGATTCTTCCAGCCCGTTCTTCGCAGCGGTCGAGCGGCGGGAAACGCTGCTGACAAGCCTCGCATTTGATCATACAAACCTCGCCAGGCACGGAGCGGTCGATCAGATCGATGACGGCCGCCATTTCCTGCAGGTCGTTCACGATCGGAACGTTTCCAACAGTATTCGAGGTCGACCGAGGGAGGTCTCGGCGAGGAGCCTGCTTCAGGACTTTCCCATAAGCGCCCTCGACGTGCCGCAGAGTGTGATCCGCCGATTGTGGTGGAACGGATTGGGAACAATCAGCGAAGCGAGAAGGACGGTCCGTCGAATACTGAGCCGGAAGTAGCCGGCTGGCCTGCCATCCAGCCATATCAAAAGATAAGCCAGAAAGTGACTGCCATGACCAAAGCGGGCCACAGTTGAACGTGCACTTCTCGCGGGCGGCCACCACTTTCTCGCATAGGATCGTCCCCATCCACCCGGACGCGGTCGAGCAGGTTTCTCTAGCGCTGAGCTAGAGCCCCATACGATTGCGCCTCTGAGTCAGCGGGTTCGTTCGATCGCTGGAAAGACCAGTTACTTGCGTACCAAGCGCCGACTCAAGAGGTTGCAGCTCGCGGCCTTGCCGGTCCGGAAGGACGTTCGCGCGCTGGCCCGATGCGATGGCACCGACAAGTGGGGCGCCCTCAGAGACGCCTTATGAGATGCCCGCTCGTCAGCATTATCATCCCGTGCTTCAACGCGAGGAAGTACATCGGTGCGGCGATCCAAAGCGCACTGGATCAGACGTACCCGAATATCGAAGTCATCGTCGTGGACGACGGCTCGACCGACGACAGTCTCGGCGTCATTCAGTCGTTCGGCGATCGAATTCGATGGGAAACCGGCCCGAACCGCGGCGGCTGTGCCGCGAGGAACCGCGGTATTGCAATCTCGAGAGGTGAGTTCCTCCAGTTTCTGGACGCCGACGACCTGTTGTACCGGGAGAAGTTGGAACGGCAGGTCAATGCCGCTGGCGAGCGGAACGGGACATTGATCTTCTGCGACGCGGAGTCCGACGGGCCGCCGCATCCCCACCATGTCCGCCAGGACGTCGTCACTGACGCGGTCGTCTTCATGCTGCAGGGGGGACTGCAGACATCGGCGATGCTTCATCGCCGGGATTGGATTGAGCGGATCGGGGGGTTCCGTGAGGATCTTCCGTGCGCACAAGAGCGGGATCTGCAGTTGCGCCTTGCTGCCGCGGGTGCCATGTTCGAGCGGCTTCCGGAGAAGCACTATTTCGTCCGGCATGTTCCACAAAGCGTCTCGTCCAATATCGAACGTGTGCTGGACCAGCACGCGAAGATCCTGTGGCCGGTCTACCGCGACCTGGAATCGCGAGGGGCGATGACGGACGAACGACGGAAGGCATTTGCCGGACTGCTCGCTTGCGATGCCCGCCGCCTGATGACTATGGGTCGGCGAGAGAAGGCCGCCGACTATTTCCGACAGGCCGCTTCGATGCACCCGACCGGAGGACTGGACATCGCATACGGAAAGGTGACACGCGGAATTCGCCGAGTCGCCGGTCCGGTCGTCGCGGAGTACATCGGAAGCTTCACCCGATGGATCGTTAGAGCGTTCCGCGTCGCAAGGGGAGGGGGCTGAATGTCCGTTGAGCTTCCTTTAGTGAGCATCATCATCCCGTGTTACACACGCCGAGGAGTACGTCGGCGAAGCGATTCTCTCGAACCGCTTCAATCGCTCGCTGCACGAGATCGAGACCCGCACCCCGGACACACGCGGCGCCCTCCGTGGCTCCTGGCCGAGCCATCTGGGTTGCGGGCGAGACTGGTCCATGAACTGGACGCAGAAGTTCTTCCTCGACGCTCTCCTGGCGGAGTCGGGTCTTCGGGTCTGCTGAGACACTGCAACCTGACTTCCATCGACGCTCGATCCCATTGAAAACATGCCGCTGAGCGAGCCGCAAACGACGAACCACCGGATGCCGGGCCGCCTCGCGCGCCCGGAGATCGTCTATCTCGTCCGGCACGAGACTCTCGCGTCGATCTTCAGCTCGCAGGTGCTTGCTCCGCTCATTCGCCTGACGGACGAGTGCGATGTCCGGCTTGTCGCGCACGTCCCGATCGGGCAACTCGTCCGGCCCCGTTGGCGACGAAAGCTCCGCGACATTCGATGCCAGGCTGAGCAGGCCGGCGTCCGCGTTCACTGGCTTCCATCGCCCCCGTCCCGCTGGCCGCGGCTGTGGGACGATGGCCGGGTCCTGCGGCGGTTCCTCGCAAGAGCGTTTTCGAAAGATGCGTCGTTCGTGCTCCACTGCCGGAAAGCGGCGATGACCGCCATGGCCCTCGAGGCCTCCGCCGGCTACCCGGGTGCCCGGGTCGTCTTCGACGTGAGAGGCGACGACGTCTCGGAGACGGCGGATCAGCGCGGCATCTCGGACTTCTCGGAGACCTCGCCGGATGCCGCGGTCGTAGACGCCTGGACCCGACAGCGTTTCGCCGTCGAGCGAGCCGACGGCGTGACAGCAGTATCCGAAGCGATGCTGGAGGTTCTTGAACAACGTTATGGAGCGGTGGTCCGACGGAATTCCCTCGTCATTCCGTGCTGCCCCGAGATCGAAGAGTTTCTCCGCCAGCAAGAGGAGCGTGAGGCCGTCCGGAAGGAGCTCGGCCTCCGTGACCGGTTCGTCGTCATCTACCTGGGAAGCCTTGCCTGGTACCAGATGCCCGCTCACTCGCTCCGGGTCTTCCGGATCATCAGGGGGATCATTCCCGGGGCGCACTTCTTCGCTCTCACGACACAGCCGGAGGCGATGCGGCGCGAGATCGAGCTTGCGGGGATCGCTCCGGAAGACGCGACGATCCGCTCGGTCCCCCCCCACGAGGTTCCGAGGCTGCTGGCCGCTTCCGACCTGGGGCTTCTGCTTCGCCAGGAGGATGCCGTCAACCGCGTGGCCTCTCCCGTGAAGTGCGGAGAGTACCTTGCGGCGGGAATCCCGGTCGTGATCTCCCGCAACCTCGGGGATTACTCTCGGTCGATTGCCGAGTCCCGGCTCGGCACGGTCGTGAACCTGTCCGCCGCCGACAGCGACCTGCGGACGCAGCTGGCGCCGTGGCTTGAGGAGTACCTCGCTTCCCCCGGATCCGTTCGCGACCGCTGCCGCACGTTCGCCCGCGAGCACTTGAGCTGGGACAGCTTTGTCCCCCGCCGTCTCGAGCTCTACCGCCGTCTCCTGAGAATGGATGGCGATGTTTAAGCGCGGCGTCACAGAGCGTGGAGAGTTCGCACGGCAGGCTCTCGAACGGGAGGGGGCTCGCAAGGGGTGGTGGCCGTTCGCTTACACGCTTCTCCTCGAAATCGAGGCGGACTATTCCGAGG
>JAEYWB010000511.1 GCA_023429275.1 Planctomycetota bacterium | reverse complement strand
GAGTGCCGAGCGACGATTGGCCCGTGCCGTTGACCGGGTTCCAAAGGAGCCAGGGGCGTTTCCGCTCCAAAGGTCGGCACAGGCGTTCGCAATCACGAAGGCATGACCGTCGTCAGCCTGAACCCGCTTTTCCGCCGTTCCACCCCGCACGCGAACGTTCACATGGAAGAAGAACGCTCGCCACCCATTTGCAGCCCGGTTCGCGGCCTGGGCTTACCGCGATCTGACCGAAAAGTACCGGAGGAGGGATTTGAACCCCCGACCCGCGGCTTATGAATCCGCTGCTCTGACCAACTGAGCTACTCCGGCGTCCACCGGGGGACAGGGTCCTCCGGGGCCGAGATTCTATGCGTTCCCGCGGCGGTCGCAAGCGCCCGTCCGGCGAAAAGCCCCGGTCCGACGAATCGAACCGGGGCTCTGGCGCCAGCCGGAATCCTGCGACGAGGGCTTCAGATCAGGTTGACAATCCGGTCCGCCAGCCCCTTGTCGCCAAGGACGACGTTGAGCTTGCCCCCTGCGGCGACCTTTTCGAGGACTTCCAGCTCCCGCAGCCGCATCAGGGCCGGGTTTTCCTGCAGCAGCTTGGCCGTGTTGGCCTGGCTGCGGATCGCCGCCGTCTCCTCGCGTCGCGAAATCAGGTTCGCCTCGGCGGCCTTTCTGGCCTCCGTCACCTTGTTCATGAGGTCCTTCATGTCTCCCGGCAGGATGACGTCCCGGATTCCGACCGAGGCGATCGCGAGCCCGAGCTCGGCCGCCCGGACGCGCAGGTTCTCCTCGATCTCCTTCGCGACGGCATCCTTGTCCGTCAGGAGCGGGTCGAGCTCCCGGGCACCGACTACGGCGCGGAGCACCAGCTGCGTCTCCCGGTAGAGGGCCTGCCGGACGTCGTCCGTCTGGCTGACCGCCTTCCGCGCGTCCGCGACCTTGTACGTCGCGACGGCGTTGAGCCGCAGCGTCACCTTGTCGGCCGTCATGATCTCCTGGCCGCCGACATCGACCATCGTCTCGCGGAGGTCCACGTCGACGACCTTCGCCTCCGACTCTCCCTTCCAGAAGGCATACAGCCCAGGCGAGACCGTCTCAACGAACCGGCCGTCGATGAACAGCACGCCAACCCGGTCTCGATCGATTGTGCAGACATCGAGCACCCGGCCCGCCAGCGGCGATCGGGCGATCAGCTTGAGGTCAGCATGCTCGAACCGGACCTGCCGGGCATCGACCACCTCGACGCGGACGTTCTTGTGTCCCGTCCAGTTGGCGTAGAGCCCCGGCGGAAGGTTGTGGCTGTAGGGGTGCTCGATCCAGACGAGCGCCCGGTCGTGGTCCTTGAGGTCCAGGACGACGGCGCGCTCGGCCAGAGCTCCCGACTTCACGATCACGTCGAGCTTCTCATGGACCAACCACGGATCCCGCTGCGAGACGACATCGACCCGAACGCGGCCGAGCGGATCGAAGAACCAGTGCCGGCCAGCCTCGACCAGCCCCTTGAACTCGCCATCGCGGAACAGGAGGCCGATTTCGAAGCTGCGGATGTGAACGCGTTTAAAGAACAACATGATGGCCTCCCTTCCAGAAGCGGGGAACAATTGCGATCGAGGTGTTGCGCGAGTGCGAGCGGGATAGCCCTTGTCGAAGGCGTTTTCGAAAATTGAGCCAGAAGCGGATGGACCATTCGGCGCTGATTCGGCTGGCTGACGCCTTGAGCTTTTCATGGCGATGGATGTCCGCATCAGATGCTTCGTCGCGATGCCGCTGCAGGCGTGGCCTTTGCAAGCTACGCTCGTACTGGCCGCTATGACGCTTCGTTTTTTGCCCTCGGTCCGACGAATGTGCTAGAACGACTTCTGATGGCAATTGCACTTGATCGCAACCGTCCCGTCGGCTGCCGACCCGGCGGCGTAGAAGCAATGAAGCCAGGCATATGTCCTAGGCCCGGACACGTCGCGGAGGAGCGGTGTTCGCGGCAACCTGTGATTTCTTAGTAAACCATGATCCGGTACACTGACGGAGAAAAGCGGGGAATCGAATGTCGCTGGTTCACGAGGAGTATCAGAAGAGAATCGATGAGCTCCCGCCACTTGCGAAGCTGGCGCGGGTGGAGGCGCTCCTCTGCTGGACTCGGAATTTGATCGCCCGTCAGGTGCGCGCGGAGTTGGGCGACAAGGTGAGCGACGAACGAGTGCGGTGGGAAGTCGCGCTCAGGATGTATGACGCAGATCCTACGATGGCTCGATTGATTCAGGAGCAGATTGCTCGTGTTTCCTCCTGAGGCGTTCGGATCGCTGCTGGTCAAGATCGCAAATATTCTGGACGCCCGGAGTATCCGATTTGCCCTGACAGGGGGAATGGTCTCGGCATTTTACATGGAGCCGAGGTACACCCAGGACGCTGACCTTGTCGTCGACAGAGACGCGTTGCTCTGCGTTCAGGACGCGATTCTCAGTGACTTCCAGGCGGCGGGATATCTTCTGGAACCGGCGGGCGCGAAGGACGCAATCCGTCGTGGCCGTCAGTTTCAAATGATTCATCGCACCGAACTGTTGAAGTTCGATTTCTATCCCAGGGAACTCGTACCAGGAGAATTGGAGCGATCCGTTCAGGCCGAGCTATTCCCGGGAGTGATACTGCCAATCACTTCTCGGGCCGACCTGATCCTGAGCAAGTTGATCTGGATTGGCAAAGGGAGTCACAAGAGCCGCCGTGATGTCCGGCAGTTGATGCGGCGGATCAGTTTCGACGTGGATGAACGCGTCAGACAGGTGGCGGAGCAACTTTCGCTCCTCCCACTTCTCGAGGAAGTCCTTGCGGAGTCGGAAGAGCTCGAATGAGGTCGTGGGATCCCATGTGAGGCGGACCATGTTCGAAGA
>JAEYWB010000487.1 GCA_023429275.1 Planctomycetota bacterium | reverse complement strand
CGCTGAGCCGTTGCCCCAGAACATAGAGGCCAGGCGAACCAGCGCATTCGTAGTACATCAGCGTGTTGCTGAAGCCATCGGTGATGTCTCCCGCCTTCGCCCCCTTGCGGCGAGGGTCGGTGCTTCGCGAATCGGGCGGGCTCAGAGCGGTATTGAAGTTCATCTGCGGTTCTCCATTCTGGTACCACAGTGGGTGCCAGGTGGACCGGATCGCGGGAATGCGAGGCGTGACGTAATCGGACGCCTGGGCAGGAAAGGTGTTCGGTGCGGTCCCCATCGTGATCGTGTGATCGCCCGGTGCACTGGGGCACTGAAAGACGCTCAGCCGCGCGTTGAACGCAGCACGCAGTTCGTTGGACCATCCCGAGTCCGTCAAGGCCCCATTGAAGCCGTGCAGGCCGTTCGAGTGCTGTGCTTCCAGAAACATCTGTGCGAGCTTGGCCTGCTCGACAAATGGAAGAATCCGCCAGAGCGACCCGGTTCGGGAGTACGGGAAGTTCCCTTCCTGGTGTTCGAACTGTGTCATGCCGATCGCGATCTGCTTGAGGTTGTTCAAGCATTGCGAGCGACGAGCCGCTTCACGGGCCTGCTGCACGGCCGGCAGGAGAATCGCCACCAGGACGGCGATGATGGCGATGACGACGAGGAGCTCGATGAGCGTGAACCCGCTCGGCCGGGGAGACGGATTCTGAGCGCGTTCGCACGGGTTGCGAATCATTTCACAATGGGGAATCAGGAGAGGGCGGGACGACTCAGCTCAAAGCGAGTCGCGGAAGGCCCCTGTCACTTCGCGAGGCGAATCAAAGACACGGGACGATATGTGAGACTGAGTCTCAGTGTCCGAAAATAGCTGTTGCAGGAACATTCGCAAGCTTGGTTTCCTCGATTCTCTGATTCGGTTCCTGACCCGGCAGTCTGGGATCTTGATTTCTCGCCCGGCCGACCAATCCATCGAAGTCCTTGCATGGGTCATGGGAGCAGACGACAATGCCGGATCGGGTCTGTTGCGCGCTCTCACGCCCTGCGAGGCACCATGGCCGATCGCGTCGCGTCCTGTCTGGTAGCTGTTGCGCTGACACTGGCCGCGAGCCGGCTGGCTCAGGCCGCTCCGCCGAATCGCGACTCTCCCGGCCTCGGCCCGGCCGGGACCCTCAGCTCAATCCGGATCGAATCCGCTGGCGATGCGGTCCTTCGCGGCCGGAACGCCCGGCGGCAGATCATTGTCACCGGGACCTACAGCTCCGGGCAGGAGCATGACCTCACGCCAAAGGCCGCGTTCCAGTCGAGCCAGCCGGGCGTTCTGACGGTTGAAACGTCGGGCTTCGTCACACCCGTCAGCGATGGCGAGGCGACCGTGACGGCGACGATCGACGGGAAGGCGGCAACGGTCGCTCTCAAGGTGGAGCGATGCCAGGAGACTCTGCCGATCAATTTCGCGAACGAGATCGTCCCGCTCTTCACCAAGCTCGGCTGCAACGCCGGGGGTTGCCATGGGAAGGCGGATGGCCAGAACGGGTTTCGGTTGTCGCTGCTGGGGTTTTACCCCGACGAGGACTACGACTTCCTCGTGAAGGAGGACCGCGGCCGGCGGATCTTTCCCGCCGATCCCGAGTACAGCCTGCTGCTGACCAAGCCTTCGAACCAGTGGCCGCATGGCGGCGGAATGCGGATGGCTCCCGGTTCCTACGAGTGGCAGCTCATCGCCAACTGGATCGAACAGGGGATGCCCTGGGGGACAGAGAGCGATGCCGCCCTTCGGAAGATCGAGGTGGTCCCCGCCGTCCGGGCAATGAACCGCCGGGAGTCGCAGCAGCTCGGTGTCGTGGCTCACTTCAGCGATGGATCGACGCGCGATGTCACGCGGATGTCGACGTTCGAACCGGGCGACAGGGAGATGGCGGAGACGAGCCCGACCGGCGTCGCGACCGTTCTCGACATTCCCGGCGATGTCGCGGTCATGGTCCGGTTTCAGGGAGAGGTGACGGTCTTTCGGGCGAACGTTCCGATGGGCGTTCCCGTCGAGCAGCTTCCTCCAGTGCGGAACTTCGTCGATGAGCACGTCTTCTCGAAGCTCAAGTCGCTTGGCATCCCTCCGTCGGACTTATGCGACGATGCGACGTTCATCCGCCGGGTCATGGTCGACATCACCGGGCGCCTGCCGACGGCGGACGAGGCAAGAGCGTTCATCTCGAGCTCCGATCCGGCGAAACGCGACCAGCTCATCGACCAGTTGCTCGAGAGCCCGGGCTACGGCGAGTACTTCGCGAACAAGTGGGGAGCGGTGCTGCGGAACAAACGCCGCAACGGACAGGACGTTCAGTACACGTTCCGGTTCCACCAGTGGATCCGGTCCGCCCTCCAGCAGAACATGCCTTATGACCAGTTCGTGCGAAACATTCTCTGTGCGACCGGAGATGTCGAGACTCATCCGCCGGTCGCGTGGTACAAGGAGGCGAACACGGCGACGCTGCAGATGGAGGACACCGCGCAGCTCTTCCTCGGCATGCGGCTGCAGTGCGCCAAGTGCCACCACCATCCGTTCGAGCGGTGGAGCCAGGACGATTACTACGGGTTCGAGGCGTTCTTCAGCCAGGTCGGTCTCAAGCCGGGCCGGTACAGCATCAACAATGTGAACGACCGCGTCTTTCACCGCGGCAACCCGCCTCAGGCGGTCAACCCGCGGACGCGGAAGCCGGTCCGGCCGACCGGGCTTGGCGGCTCACCGCTCGACATTCCCCCCTACGACGACGCCCGCATCCATCTGGTTGACTGGATGACGAAGGGCGACAACCCGTACTT